>NZ_JBSFDA010000060.1:0-56049 GCF_053593675.1 Streptomyces sp. NPDC002156
GGCCGAAAGTCGAGGGGCGAAGCCCCCGCCTTTCAGGGGCGCGGGGAACTGCGCGAGAAGCCCCACCGGCCCGCACCGGCCACGCAACCGATGCACCCACCCCCTCAGGCGCTCACCTCACCCGACCCGACCCCGAAGGTGCCCACATGCCCCCCGCCCCCGAGCTGATCTCCCCCCGCTCCGCCCGCGTGTCCGCCGCGCGGCGGCTGGCCCGGCGGAACTTCCGGGGGAAGGACCGGCTGTTTCTCGCGGAGGGGCCGCAGGCCGTGCGGGAGGCGGCCGGGTACGGCAAGGGGACGCTCGTCGAGCTGTTCGCCACCGTCGACGCCGCCGAGCGGTACGCCGATATCGTCGGGGAGGCCGAGAACAGCGGCGCCCGCCTCCACCTCGCCGACGAGGACGTCATCGCCGACATCTCCACCACCGTCACCCCGCAGGGCCTCGTCGGGGTCTGCCGGTTCATCGACACCTCGTTCGAGGACATCCTCAAGGCGCGGCCCAAGCTCGTCGCCGTCCTCGCGAACGTGCGCGACCCCGGGAACGCCGGCACCGTGCTGCGCTGCGCGGACGCTGCCGGAGCCGAGGCCGTCGTCCTCACCGACGCCTCCGTGGACCTCTACAACCCGAAGGCCGTACGCGCCTCCGTGGGCTCCCTGTTCCATCTGCCCGTGGCCGTCGGTGTGCCCGTCGAGGAGGCCGTGGCCGGGCTCAAGGGCGTCGGCGTACGGATTCTGGCCGCCGACGGCGCGGGCGCGGACGACCTCGACGACGAGCTGGACAAGGGGACCATGGGCGGGCCCACCGCCTGGGTGTTCGGCAACGAGGCCTGGGGGCTTCCGGAGGAGACGCGGGCGCTCGCCGACGCCGTTGTGCGTGTTCCCATTCACGGAAAGGCGGAAAGCCTGAACCTGGCGACCGCCGCCGCCGTATGTCTCTACGCGTCCGCCCGTGCACAGCGCGCCTCCGGAGGGTGCCGTTCCGTCACCGAGAGCTAGTAGGGTGACGGGCTCGGGGGCCCACTGCGCCAGTCCGAGAGGTGGGGTACGGGGATGACTGTCGGCACGAGCGGAACACTGGGGGCACGGGAATTGCGGAGCGAACCCGCCTCCCGGCACGGTGATCCCGCCCGGCCTGGGACCGGGACCGGAGCGGGATTCGGAGCCGAGCTGGGCATCGACCCCGACGACCTGCCCGACGGCCTCGTCGTCGCCGACGAGCACGGCCGGGTGATCTGCTTCAACGCCGCCGCCGTACGCATCACCGCCGTTCGTGCCGCTGATGCCCTGGGCCTCAGGCTCGACCGCGCCCTTCCGTTAGAAGACCTCGAAGGGCGGCGCTGGTGGCAGCTGACCGACCCGTACGGCGGGCTCGCGATCAGGAACGGCCAGCCCGAGCGGAACCTGCTGCTGCCCGGCGGGCGTGAGGTCCTCGTCTCGGCGCGTTATCTCCGTACGCGTCCCACCGGGCCGATCCACCGCGTAGTCGTCTCCCTCCGCGACACCGAGGCCCGTCGCCGCACCGAGCGCAGCCACGCCGAGCTGATCGCCATCGTCGCCCACGAACTGCGCTCGCCGCTCACCTCCGTCAAGGGCTTCACCGCGACCCTGCTCGCGAAGTGGGAACGGTTCACCGACGACCAGAAGAAACTGATGCTGGAGACCGTCGACGCCGACGCCAACCGCGTCACCCGGCTCATCGCCGAACTGCTCGACATCTCCCGCATCGACTCCGGGCGGCTCGAACTGCGCCGCCAGCCCGTCGACATGGGCGCCGCCGTCGGCCGGCACATCCAGGCGTACGTGGCCGCCGGGCAGCCCGCCGACCGGTTCCTGCTCCGGATAGAGCAGCCCCTGCCGGCCCTCTGGGCGGACCCCGACAAGATCGACCAGGTGCTCAGCAACCTGCTGGAAAATGCGGTGCGCCACGGCGAGGGAACCGTCACCATCGATGTCACGGCCGCGCTGTCCCCGCGTGAGGGGGACGCCGACCAGAACACGGCCACGTCGGTCACCGTGAGCGACGAGGGGCCCGGCATCCCGGAGGAGTCCATGAACCGCGTCTTCACCCGCTTCTGGCGGGGCAGCAAGCGCGGCGGCACCGGCCTCGGGCTGTACATCGTCAAGGGCATCGTCGAGGCCCACGGCGGCTCCATCACGGTCGGCCGCGCCCCCGGCGGCGGCGCCGAGTTCCGATTTATGTTGCCCGTGAGCACCCCGGCGTACCTCCAGTAACGCCGACGAGGCCCCACGGGCGCGTTCGAACACCTCACCCCCGTTAGACTCGGCCTTTGGCACCTTTGCGTCCCTCTCTGTGGACGATTCGTCTCCGAGCCGTAGACGACGGGGACCATCCGCCAGCCAACCGGAAGCACGGGAAGAGATGTCGGCACCGAACAAGTCGTACGACCCTGTAGAGGTCGAGGCCCTGAAACCGGAAGCGATCGAGAGCATGCGGGACGAGGCGCTCGCCGCCTTCGCCGCCGCGGACTCCCTCGACACGCTCCAGGAGGCCAAGGTCGCCCACACCGGCGGCACCTCGCCGCTGGCCCTCGCCAACCGCGAGATCGGCGCGCTGCCCCCGCAGGCCAAGGCCGCCGCGGGCAAGCTCGTCGGCCAGGCTCGCGGCGCGGTCAACAAGGCGCTCGCCGCCCGCCAGACCGAGCTGGAGGCCGAGCGGGACGCCCGTGTGCTGGTCGAGGAGGCGGTGGACGTCACCCTGCCGTACGACCGCGTGCAGGCCGGCGCCCGCCACCCGCTGACCACGTTCATGGAGCGCGTCGCGGACGTCTTCGTCTCCATGGGGTACGAGGTCGCCGAGGGCCCCGAGGTCGAGGCGGAGTGGTTCAACTTCGACGCCCTCAACTTCACCCCGGACCACCCGGCCCGGCAGATGCAGGACACGTTCTTCGTCGAGGGCCCGAAGGGGACCGTCGGCGACGAGTCCGGTGTCGTGCTGCGTACGCACACCTCGCCCGTGCAGGCCCGCTCCATGCTCGACCGCGAGCCGCCGGTCTACATCGTCTGTCCCGGCCGCGTGTACCGCACGGACGAGCTGGACGCCACGCACACCCCCGTCTTCCACCAGATCGAGCTCCTCGCCATCGACGAGGGCCTGACCATGGCCGACCTCAAGGGCACCATGGACCACATGGTCCAGTCGCTCTTCGGCCCGGACATGAAGACGCGGCTGCGGCCCAACTACTTCCCCTTCACCGAGCCGTCCGCCGAGATGGACATGCTCTGCTACGTCTGCAAGGGCACCTCCGTCGGCAACCCCGACCGTCCCTGCCGGACCTGCTCCAGCGAGGGCTGGATCGAGCTGGGCGGCTGCGGCATGGTCAACCCGCGCGTGCTCGTCGCGTGCGGCGTCGACCCCGAGAAGTACAGCGGATTCGCCTTCGGGTTCGGCATCGAGCGGATGCTGATGTTCCGCCACAACGTCGAAGACATGCGAGACATGGTCGAGGGTGACGTCCGGTTCACCCGGCCGTTCGGGATGGAGATCTGATGCGGGTCCCGCTTTCTTGGCTGCGGGAGTACGTCGACCTGCCGGCGACGCAGACCGGCCGAGACGTCCAGGAGAAGCTCATCTCGGTCGGCCTCGAGGTCGAGACCGTCGAGCAGGTCGGCGCCGGACTCAAGGGTCCGCTGGTCGTCGGCCAGGTGCTGACCATCGAGGAGCTGGAGGGCTTCAAGAAGCCGATCCGCTTCTGCACGGTCGACGTCGGCACCGCCAACGGCACCGGTGAGCCCCAGGAGATCGTCTGCGGCGCCCGCAACTTCGCCGTCGGCGACAAGGTCGTCGTGGTCCTCCCGGGCGCCGTCCTGCCCGGCGACTTCGCGATCGCCGCCCGCAAGACGTACGGCCACACCTCGCACGGCATGATCTGCTCGGGCGACGAGCTGGGCATGGGCGACGACGGCAGCGGCGGCATCATCGTCCTGTCGCCGGAGCACGAGGTCGGCACCGACGCCATCGAGCTGCTCCAGCTCGTCGACGAGGTCCTCGACATCGCCGTCACCCCCGACCGCGGGTACGCCCTGTCCCTGCGCGGCATCGCCCGCGAGACGGCCATCGCCTACGGCCTCCCGCTGCGCGACCCGGCCCTGCTCGACGTACCGGCCCCGAACGCGTACGGCTACCCGGTCGAGGTCTCCGACCCGTTCGCCTGCGACCAGTTCACCGCCCGTACGGTGACCGGGCTCGACCCGGACGCGCACTCCCCGATCTGGCTCAGGCGCCGCCTCCAGAAGGCGGGCATGCGCCCGATCTCGCTCGCCGTCGACATCACCAACTACGTGATGCTGGAGCTGGGCCAGCCCCTGCACGCGTACGACCGCTCCCGCGTCCAGGGCGCGATCGGCGTGCGCCGGGCCGAACCGGGCGAGAAGCTCACCACCCTCGACGGCGTCACGCGCACGCTGGACGCCGAGGACCTGCTCATCACCGACGACCGGGGTGCCATCGGCCTCGCGGGCGTCATGGGCGGCGCCAACACCGAGATCGACGACACCGAGGGCACCACCACCGAGGTCGTCATCGAGGCCGCCCACTTCGACGCGATCACCATCGCGCGCACGGCCCGCCGTCACAAGCTGGCCTCCGAGGCGTCCAAGCGCTTCGAGCGCGGCGTCGACCCGCAGGCCGCCTCGGCCGCCGCCCAGCGCACGGTCGACCTCCTGGTCCTCCTCGCCGGCGGCACCGCCGACGCGGGCGTCACCGAGGTCATCGCACCGTCCGCGCCGCGCACGATCTCCATCCCGGCGAACCACCCGGACAAGGTCGCGGGCGTCGAGTACGGCCGCGAGACCGTCGTACGCCGTCTCCAGCAGGTCGGCTGCGACGTGTACGGGCAGGACGAGCTGATCGTCACCGTCCCGTCCTGGCGCCCGGACATGACGGACCCGAACGATCTCGCCGAAGAGGTCATCCGCCTGGAGGGCTACGAGAACCTGCCCTCGACCCTGCCGAAGCCCCCCGCGGGCCGTGGCCTCACCGACCGGCAGCGCCTGCACCGCCGCGTCGGCCGCGCGCTGGCCGGAGCGGGTTACGTCGAGGCGCTGAACTACCCGTTCATCGGCGAGCACGTCTTCGACCAGCTGGGCCTGGCCGCCGACGACCCGAAGCGCAAGGTCGTCAAGCTGGCCAACCCGCTGTCGGACGAGGAGCCCGCACTCCGTACGACGCTGCTGCCGGGCCTGCTCGGCGCGCTGCGGCGGAACGACGGGCGGGGCAGCCACGACCTGGCGCTGTTCGAGACGGGGCTGGTCTTCCACCCGCAGGATGAACTGCTCGTCGCCGGGCGTCTGCCGGTCGACCGCCGCCCCACCGACGAGGAGATCGCGTCGCTCACGGCCGCGCTTCCCGTCCAGCCCCGGCACGCCGCCGTCGTCCTCGCGGGCGCCCGCGAGCAGGCCGGCTGGTGGGGCAAGGGCCGCCCGGCCGACTGGGCCGACGCGATCGAGGCGGCACGGAGCCTGGCGGAGGAGGCGGGCACCGAACTCCTCGTCCGGGCCGGCCAGTACGGGCCCTGGCACCCCGGCCGCTGTGCGTCGCTGGCCGTCGTGGTCGACGGCACCGAGCAGGTCATCGGGTACGCCGGTGAGCTGCACCCACGCGTGCTGAAGGCGCTCGGGTTGCCCGCGCGCACCTGTGCGATGGAGCTGAACCTGGACAAGCTGGAGGCGGCGAGTTCTGGGGTGCCCAAGGGGCCGAAGATCTCGACGTTCCCTGTCGCCACGCAGGATGTCGCCCTTGTCGTCTCGCGTGAGGTTCCGCATGCGGATGTCGAGGCGGCGTTGCGGGAGGGGGCTGGTGTGCTTCTGGAGTCGCTTCGGCTCTTCGATGTGTACGAGAGCAGCGAGCAGCTGGGGGAGGGGCGGAAGTCTCTCGCCTATGCGTTGCGGTTCCGGGCGGCTGATCGGACGCTGACCGTCGATGAGGCTTCGGCTGCTCGGGATGCGGCTGTTGCTCTTGCGGGGGAGCGAACGGGAGCGGTGTTGCGTAGCTAGCGGGGTTGGGGTGGGCGGGTTTCGGCTGCTGCGCCGTCGTGGCTGGTCGCGCAGTTCCCCGCGCCCCTGGGGGGTGGGGGCTGCGCCCCGCACCCCCCATACCCCCCTCCTCCTCCATCCGTTACCTCACTCATTTGGGTGACAAGTTCGGGCGAAGTGGTCCCTTCGGGGCATGTGGTCGACAGAATCGGACCGGTCTTTCGGGGCCGGTCCGATTTGTGTTGTCAGGGCCTGACTGGGGGGCCGTCGGCATGATCCGTATCAAGGCTGGTGTGCGGCGTCGGTGCAGGCCGGGGTGTCGGCGTCGGCGGCGGGTGCTGTCGCTCGCGCTGCCCACCGCGTGGGGGGCCACGGCGATCACGTACAAGCTGGCCTGTCCGCTCGCCCAACAGGAGGGGCTGGGGGCGCGCATCGTCACCAGCGCCGTCTTCTTCGCCGTCGGGACCGGGCTCATATTCCACGTCCGCTGGGCGCTGCTGCGCGAGTTGAGGCTCGCCCGGCAGGTCGCCGGGGCCGCGCAGAGCGTGCTGCTGCGTCCGTTGCCGCAGCGCATCGACGGTCTGCGGGTCGCCGCCGCCCAGCTGTCCGCCGACCGGGGTGCCGTGGTCGGCGGTGACCTGTACGAGGTCATCGCCACCGAGCACGGCGTACGGGTGGTCATGGGCGACGTACGCGGACACGGCATCGGCGCCATCGGGACCGTCGCCGCCGTCCTCGGCAGCTTCCGCGAGGCCGTGCACGACGAGGCCGAACTCGGCAGCGTACTGCGGCGGTTGGAGCGGGCCCTGGCCCGTCACCTGGGCGAGCTCGACCCCGAGAGTCCGGTCGCCGAGGAGTTCGTCACCGTACTGCTCCTGGAGATCGGCGAGGACGGTGAGGTGCGGGCCTTCAACTGCGGGCATCCGGCGCCGTATCTGCTCAGCGGCGGCCGGGTCGACGTACTCACGTCCGGCGAAACTCTGCCCCCGCTGGGCCCGTTCCCCCTCCCGGCCGAACTGTCCGCCGAACACTACGGCCAACTCCTCCCCGGCGACTCCCTGTTGCTCCACACGGACGGCGTAGAGGACGCCCGCGATGCCCATGGCCGGTTCTTTCCCCTGCCTGCGGTACTGGCGGAGGCGGTCCGCACCCAACCGATCTCCCCGCAGGCGGTCCTACGGGCCATCTTCACCCGCCTGTTGCGACACACCGGCGGCCCCCCGACGGACGACGTGGCTGTATTGGTGCTGCGCAACGACCGCCGCCGAGTCTCCCAACAGCAGGGACACCCCGTAGCCCATCAAGTCACGTGAGCTGTACGTCTTTAGGGGCGCGGGGAACTGTGCGACCAGCCCCCACGCACCCGCAGTCAAAACACAACCGCACATCCCTGCTGAACGGGCCGAGCCGCCGCACTGTACGAGGGGGGAGCCGACGGCCCGGCAGCCTCTTGCGAGGCATCTCAGTCAACCGAACGGACACTGTCCGCGACAGTGCGCACACGCTACGAATTCACGTACTTCCATCACACCCCGTGTGAAGGCGAACACATTACGCTGACGCACACGGCAGGCACCGAGAGCCACCGGAGGGCACATGCAGCCCAACACCCTGCTCGACGCGATCCTCGACGAGGCGGGCATCTCGCACGCCGGACTCGCCGCCCACGTCAATCAGGCGGGCCGGGCGCGTGGACTCGCCCTCAGGTACGAACACACCGCCGTGGCACGGTGGTTGAAGGGACAGCGGCCCAGGGGCCAGGTGCCCGACCTGATCTGCGAGGTGCTCGCCGCCCGCCTGCACCGCGCCGTCAGGCTGGACGACATCGGCCTCGGAGTGTCCGGCGACAACACCGGCCCGCTCGGTTCGGCCGGCACCTCGCTGTCCGGGTTCGTCGAGCGGGCGACCGCCCTGTGGCGCTCCGACGAACAGCAGCGCCCCCATATCCTCGGCGCCCCGGCCGTCACCGGCACGCCCGCCGTGATGCCGGTGTGGGAGTGGGAGAACCCGCCCGAGGATGTCGACGTCTCGCGCGGTGGACGGCATCGGGTCAGCATGGCCGACATCGAGATGCTCCGCTCCGCCCGCGCCCACTACGAGCAGATGTACCGCAAGGCCGGCGGCATCGCGACCCGCACCCGCATCGTCGGCTTCCTGAACTCCGAGACCGCGCCCCTGCTGCGCGGCAGCTACACCGACGCCACCGGCCGCCAACTGCACCGGGCCACCGGCGGGTTGGTGGCGATCGCCGGCATCTGCGCGTACGACTCCGATGCCCACGGTCTCGCCCAGCGATATTTCCATCAGGCGCTGCGGCTCGCGAAGGCCAGTGGGGACCGGGGACTTGGGGCGTATGTCATCGCCCTGCTGGTCAACCAGGCTCTGTTCATGCGGGAGTTCCGGCAGGCCGTCGCCTTCGCGGAGGCCGCGCTGCGTGCCGCGGGCAAGCACATCACGCCCGCCCTCGCCTCCGACCTCTACGCGATGCAGGCCAAGGCGTACGCACACCTGGGCGACGGCAGCAGCGCGCTCTCCTGCATCCGGCGGGCCGAGCAGGCCGCCGAACGCATCCGGCGCGGATACGAACCCGACGAAACCGGCTATGTCCAGCCGGGGTTGGTCAACGTCCAGGTGGCGGAGGCGCTGCTGAGCCTCGGAGATCTGGCGGCGGCGGGGGAGCACGCGACGGCCGCGGTGGACAACCCGGCGCACGACCGGGGCAGAGTGCACCGGCTCGCGATGCTCAGCCAGATCGAACTGCGCCGGGGCAACGCCGACAAAGCGGTGGCCACCGCGGTGCAGATGGCCGAGCAGGCGCGCGGAATGGAGTCCCAGCGCCTGCGCGACAGACTCCGGGCGGTACGCGAACACCTGGTGCGCAACGGCTGCGCGGGCACGGCCGAGGCAGCCGAAATGATCGACGGGGCACTGCGCGTACCGCTCTAGACACCCCTCGCGGGACACCTTTGGCGCGCGGATTCTCGGGTAACCGCGCGGTGAGTCGCATTCTGTGCGCCTGCTGTCAGCACGCTCCTGCTGCCATATTGCCATCTACTCGGCGGAAGGTGGCAGAACCGTGCAGTGGACGAAACAGAACGAACAAACTGTGTATGAAAACCGCTGGTTCCAGGTCAATCTCGCAGATGTCGAGCTGCCGAACGGGCGGCATCTCGACCACTTCCTCATACGGCTGAGGCCTGTTGCCGTGGCCACAGTGGTGAACGAGGCCAACGAGGTTCTCCTGCTCTGGCGGCACCGGTTCATCACCGACAGTTGGGGGTGGGAACTCGCGGCCGGGGTCGTGGAGGACGGCGAGGACATCGCCTTCGCGGCCGCCAGGGAGCTGGAGGAGGAGACGGGCTGGCGACCGGGACCCCTGCGGCACCTCATGAGCGTCGAGCCGTCCAACGGGCTCACCGACGCCCGGCACCACATCTACTGGGCCGAGGAGGGTGAGTACATCGGGCACCCCGTGGACGACTTCGAGTCGGACCGCAGGGAGTGGATCCCCCTCAAGCTCGTCCCCGACCTGGTCGCCCGCGGGGAGGTCCCGGCCGCCAACATGGCGGCCGCGCTACTGCTGTTGCACCATCTCAGGCTGGGGCAGGACACCTAGGTGGCCTTGTTCAGCGTCCGAGGGCCTGCCAGACCGTCACGGCCAGTGCCCCGAGGGCCGTGAGGGCCGCGACGCCCCGCAACGGCCATCGGGCGTGTTCGAGGTGGACGACCCGGTTGGTCAGATCGTCGACTTCCTTGTCCGTCTCCTTCGTACGATGACTGAGCAGGGCCAGCCCTCCCTCGACGCGCGCGTACGCGACATCGAGGCGGCGGCGTAACTCTGCGAGTTCTCCATGAGCCACGGGATGCTCGGGGTCGGCGGTCACGTGTCCGCTCCTTTCCGTAGTCGTCACATCCCTTGCATGCGCATGATGAGTCAACTCGCCTGGTGGGCGCGTGGGGAGAGTGTGCGCGGGGCATATGCGTGTCCGGCGCGCACACGGTGTGTGAATGCCGCGGGCCCGGCACCCCGAAGGGTGCCGGGCCCGCGTATGACGCTGGGTGACGTCTAGGCGTATGTGTAGAAGCCCGAGCCCGACTTCCGGCCCAGCCGGCCCGCGTCCACCATGCGCTGGAGCAGCGGGGGAGCGGCGTACAGGGGCTCCTTGTACTCCTCGTACATCGAGAAGGCGACCGAGGCGACCGTGTCCAGGCCGATCAGGTCGGACAGCTTCAGGGGGCCCATCGGGTGGGCGCAGCCCATCTCCATGCCGTTGTCGATGTCCTCACGGCTGGCCATGCCCGACTCGAACATCCGGATCGCGGAGAGCAGATACGGGATCAGCAGGGCGTTCACCACGAAGCCCGAGCGGTCCTGGGCGCGGATCGCGTGCTTGCCGAGAAGCTTCTCGGCGAACGACTGGGCGCGGGCGAGCGTTCCCTCGGAGGTGGTGAGGGCCGGGATCAGCTCGACGAGCTTCTGCACCGGGGCCGGGTTGAAGAAGTGGATCCCGACGACCTGGTCGGGCCGGGAGGTGGCGACGGCCAGCTTCACCAGGGGGATCGAGGAGGTGTTGGAGGCGAGGATCGCGTCCGGGCGGGTCACCACCTGGTCGAGGATCTGGAAGATCTCGGTCTTCACCTGCTCGTTCTCGACGACGGCCTCGATCACCAGATCGCGGTCCGCGAACTCGCCGAGGTCGGTCGTGAAGCTGAGCCGCGCCAGCGTCTCGTCCCGCTCCTCCTCGGAGATCTTGCCGCGCTCGGCCGCCTTGGAGAGGGAGTTGAACAGCCGGGTACGGCCGAACTCCAGGGCTTCGCCGGTGGTCTCGGCGACCTTCACGTCCAGCCCGGAGCGGGCGCACACCTCGGCGATGCCCGCTCCCATCTGGCCGCAGCCCACAACTCCGACGCGCGAGATCTCTCCCGCTGGGCTGTCCGTCACATCGTCCCTTTCACTGATCGTCTTCTCCGGCCGTCAGGCCCGCGCGAGCCCCGCCGTTGTCCGGGTTCTTCCGTCCGGCCGGGGCCTGCGCCAAACCTGCACGTTACCTTCGGGGGCCATTGCGCAATTGTCCGGGCCTCCCATGGGAGTGTGGCCCGGGACGGGTGCGGACGGTTTGTGACTTGTCCGACACAGCGCACAGCGGAGGTACGGAAATGAGTGGGAAGGCGCGGCACGCGCGCATGTCACGGCGGGCGTTCGCGGTGACCGCCCTGTCGACGCTCGTGGTGGGCGGGGCGGTGACGGGAGCCGCGCTGGCCGGTGCGGAGCCGAGCGCGTCGAAGCGTGGCGGCAAGCGGGCGACGGGCGAGCTGCGGGGCATGTGGCTGGCCACGGTCACCAACCGCGACTGGCCGTCGAAGCAGGGCCTGACCGCCTCCCAGCAGCGCGCCGAGCTGATCACCCACCTCGACACGGCGGTGAACCGGCGCCTCAACGCGGTGTTCCTCCAGGTCCGCCCGACCGCCGACGCCCTGTGGCCCTCCCCGTACGAGCCCTGGTCGCAGGTCCTCACCGGCACCCAGGGCAAGGACCCCGGCTGGGACCCGCTGGCCACGGCGGTCGAGGAGGCGCACGCCCGCGGTCTCGAACTGCACGCCTGGTTCAACCCGTACCGCGTCGCCAACCACACCGACCCCACCAAGCTCGTCGCCTCCCACCCGGCCCGCAAGAACCCGGACTGGGTGGTGCCGTACGGCGGCAAGCTGTACTACAACCCCGGTCTGCCGGAGGTCCGCCGCTTCGTCCAGGACGCGATGCTCGACGCGGTGGCGAAGTACGACGTCGACGGCGTCCACTGGGACGACTACTTCTACCCGTACCCGGTCGCGGGCCAGACCTTCGACGACGACGCCGAGTACGCGAAGTACGGCGGGACCTTCCCCGACCGGGCCTCCTGGCGGCGCGACAACATCGACAAGCTGGTGCTGGAGACGGCCGCCCGCATCAAGGCCGTACGCCCCGGCGCCGACTTCGGGATCAGCCCGTTCGGCGTGTGGCGCAACGTGGCGACCGACCCGCTCGGCTCGGACACGAAGGCGGGTGTGCAGACGTACGACGACCTGTTCGCGGACACCAGGAAATGGGTGCGGCAGAACTGGATCGACTACATCTGCCCGCAGATCTACTGGAACATCGGCTTCGCCGCCGCCGACTACGCCAAGCTGCTGCCCTGGTGGGCCGAGACCGCGAAGGGCACGGGCACCAAGCTGTACGTCGGTGAGGCGCTGTACAAGGCGGGCGACCCGGCGCAGCCCTCGGCCTGGCAGGACCCGGCCGAGCTGTCCAAGCATCTGACCCTCGCCCAGGACTACCCCGAGGCGCGGGGGCACGTCTTCTTCTCCGCGAAGGAAGTCGGCGTCGACAAGATCGGCGCCATGGCACGGGTGGTCGCCGACCACTACCAGCAGCCGGCGACGCCACCTCGCTGATACCCGGCTCGCGGCAGCGCCCCAAAGGGGCGCGGGGAACTGCGCGACCAGCCACAATGGACCCGCAGTGTCCCAACCACGTATCCAGCGGTGCTTCTCTAGCGGTCAGCGTCCTTGTGGCGGACCTCGCAGTCGGGGCCGGGTGACATCACTGCCTCGTGCCCGTCCGGGAAACGGACGCGGTACGGGGGAGTGCCCTCCTGGCCCATGACCTCGACGACTTCCGATATCTGGTCGTGCTGGCCGACCACCCTGCCGTGCTGGACAAGCTGGTCGCCCACGGTTGCGCGCATCTGCGGGTCTCCTCTCGGCTCTCAGCCGCGGGCCCGCTGGGTGACGGCGATACAGACGAGGACGGCCGCCGCCGTGAGCGGAGCGGCCGGCGTCAGCTGCTCGCTCAGCAGCAGGACCGACCACACCAGTGTGAGCAGGGGCTGCGCCAACTGCAACTGGCTGGCCTTCGGAATGCCGATCGCCGCCATGCCCCGGTACCAGACGACCAGGCCGAGGAACTGCGACCCCGCCGCCACCCACAGCAGCCCGATCACACTGTGCGCGGTGAGCTGTACGGGCTCGTACGTCAGCGCCAGCGCGGCGGCGGGCGCGGTGAGCGGCAGGCTCAGCACCAGCGCCCAGCCGATGACCTGCCAGCCCGGCATGACCCGGGCCAGCCGACCGCCCTCGGTGTAGCCGGCCGCGCAGACCAGCAGGGCGCCGAAGAGATAGGCGTCGGCGCTGGTCAGGGCGCCGCCGCTCTGCTGGACGGTGAACGCGAGGACGGCCGCCGCGCCCGCCAGGGCCGCCGCCCAGAAGGCGCGCGAGGGGCGGGAGCCCATGCGCAGCGCCGAGCAGAGGGCCGTCGTCAGCGGCAGCAGGCCGATCACGACGGCGGCGTGCGAGGTGGTCGAGGTCTGGAGGGCGAGCGTGGTGAGGAGCGGAAAGCCGAGGACGACTCCGGCGGCGACGACCGCAAGCCCCGCCCAGTGCCGGCGGGCCGGCAGCGGCACACGCAGCGCCAGCAGACAGCCGCCCGCGATCAGCGCCGCGAGCACGACCCGTACGGCCACCAGCGACCACGGGCCGAAGCCCTCCAGGCCCCAGGCGGTGGCCGGGAAGGTGAGCGAGAAGGCGATGACACCGAGGGCGGCCTGCAGGGTGCCGAGGCGGCGGGCGGTGGACTTCTGGGACGGGGGACCGGCATGGGCACCGGGGGTCCCCGGCGTGCTCATGCTGCCGTTGACCGCTATCGGAGTCGGTGCGGTAGCGCTATCCTGTGCTCTCATGGAAGAGCGTAGCAGTGTCGGTGAACTGGCGAACAGGCTGCGACAGGAGCTGAATCGCTACTCTCCAGGTGGAAAGCTGCCGTCGAGTCGCGTCCTGGTCGAGCGCTACCGCGTGAGCCCGGTGACCGTCTCCCGGGCGCTCGCACAGCTGGCCGCCGAGGGCCTGGTCGTGACCCGCCCAGGAGCGGGCGCGTACCGCGCGGAGCCGCGCCCCACGTCCACCCCCGCCGGGGACACCTCCTGGCAGGAGGTCGCCCTGAGCGCGGACGGCGCCGCCGACCTCGTACCGCGCACGGTGAACGCCTCGGGTGTCGTCATCTCGCTCGCCGCGCCGCCACCCGGCGTGATCGAGTTCAACGGCGGCTATCTGCACCCCTCGCTCCAGCCCGAGCGGGCGATGGCGGCGGCCCTCTCACGGGCCGGACGCCGTCCCGGGGCGTGGGGCAGGCCGCCCCTGGACGGACTGCCGGAGCTGCGCGAATGGTTCGCGCGGGGCATCGGCGGTGCCGTCACGGCGGCCGAGGTGCTGATCACGGCGGGCGGCCAGGCAGCGCTCACCACAGCCCTGCGTGCCCTCGCCCCGCCCGGCGCGCCGGTCCTGGTCGAGTCGCCCACCTACCCCGGCATGCTCGCCATCGCCCGCGCGGCCGGCCTGCGCCCGGTGCCGGTCCCGGTGGACGCGGACGGCGTACGTCCGCCGCTGCTGGCGGACGCGTTCCGGGCGACCGGCGCCCGGGTGTTCGTCTGCCAGCCCCTGTTCCAGAACCCGACCGGGGCCGTCCTCGCGCCCGAACGGCGCGGAGAGGTGCTGCGGATCGCCCGCGAGGCCGGGGCCTTCGTGATCGAGGACGACTTCGTACGACGGCTGGTGCACGAGGACGCGGCGCCGCTGCCGCGTCCGCTCGCGGCGGAGGACCCCGACGGTGTCGTCGTCCACGTCGGCTCGCTCACCAAGGCGACCTCGCCGAGCTTCCGGGTGAGCGCGCTCGCGGCCCGGGGTCCCGTACTGGAACGGCTGCGCGCCATCCAGATCGTCGACACCTTCTTCGTCCCGCGCCCCTTGCAGGAGGCGGCCCTCGAACTCGTCGGCTCCCCGGCCTGGCCCCGTCATCTGCGCACGGTGTCAACGGAGTTGAGGGTCCGCCGGGACGCCATGACCTCCGCGCTGCTGACGGCTCTGCCCCAACTGTCCCTGCCCCACATCCCGTCGGGCGGCTATCACCTCTGGCTCCGCCTCCCCGACGGCACGGACGAGGCCGCCCTCGTCGCCGCCGCCCTCCGCGCGGGCGTCGCGATCACCCCCGGCCGCCCCTACTTCAGCGCCGAACCCCCGGCGGCCCACGTGCGGTTGAGCTTCGCGGCGGTCGCGGGCGTGGGGGAGATCGAGGAGGGGGTACGGAGGCTGCGGAATGCCTGCGACGAGGTGCTCTGAGGTGGGGTTCCGAGGGGGGTGCTCCGACCGTGTGTTCCGACGCGGGGTGGGTCGAGAGTGAAGCCCTCGTGGAGTCGGCGTAAAGCCTCTGTGGGGATCGGGCGGTGGTCGGCGCGTACCCTCGATAACCTCTGAGTAACGCCCCTTGACCTGCGTTCTTTCCCGGCAGACCATCGCCGCATGCAACTTCGGGTCACCTTCGTCGCCGCCGCGCGCAGCTCCCCGCTGCTCGCCGAGCGCTTCGACGACGACCGGCCGCTGGACCAGGCCGGCTGGGACGAGGTACAGCGCGCCGCCCACGAACTGGTGCCGCTGGCGGCGGCCGAGCTGCGCTACTGCTCGCCGACGCCCCGCAGCCGGGCCACCGGGGACGCCCTCGGCTACGGGCCGCTCGTCCAGCTCGCCCTGCGCGACTGCGACATGGGCCGCTGGCGCGGGCTCACCCTCGGCGAGGCCATGGCCCGGGAGCCCGAGGCCGTGGACGCCTGGCTCGCCGATCCGCGCGCCACGCCCCACGGCGGTGAGTCGCTGCTCGACTTCATCTCGCGCGTGGGCAACTGGCTCGACACCCGGCCCGTGGACGACGGCGGCCGGATCGTCGCCGTGGCCGAGCCCTCGGTCGTCCGGGCGGCCCTCGTCTACGCCCTGAAGGCACCGCCCTCGACCTACTGGAACCTCGACGTCCGCCCCTTGTCCACGACCGTCGTCACGGGCCGTACGGGCCGCTGGAACCTTCGCTTCGAGGGCGTCCTCTCCTAGGGCGGGGCGCGGCTAAGGGCTTTCGCGGGTGTCGTCGGTCGTGCGGGTGTAGTCGGTCGTGAGGACCAGGTCCTTGGCCGGGCCCGCCACTTGCCACACCGTCCGCCAGCGGTCCGCGTCCAGGACCGTGAACTCACCGCGGTAGAGATCGGCCGCGCAGGGGTGGTCGGTGATCCAGTGGCCCGACGTCAGGTCCAGGTCGTGGAACGGGCGGCCGTCCGCGAAACGTACGTCCGCCGTGCCGGGGGCGGTGCCCGGGAGGAAGCGGAGTGTCCGCTCGGCGGGGCGGGCGACGCGCTGCCAGACGAACGTGCCGGACTCGTGATGGAGCAGACCCTCGCCGTCCAAGGGGCTGAACGTCGTGGTGCCGGTGAAGATCCCCTCGTCCGCGCCCGCGAGATCCCGCACCGTCCGCTCCGCTCGCCAGCTCCCCGCCAGATAGAGCAGTGCATCGGCTACTGGCCGGAACTCGCCCACGTCGGCGCCCTCCCCGAGAATGTCGAGTTGCGTGCGATCCATTGACGCACTTCGGTCACATACCTATCTTGCCGTTCGAAGTGCTGATCGTTGTCCGATATCCCGAACTGTATCGACAGAGCCGCGGAGTATCCATGTCACGCACACGCACCCGCTGGAGACTAGGTCTCACGGCCACCGCACTGCTGGTGGTCTCGGCGGTCGTCCCCGCCCCGGCCAACGCCGAGGACGTCACCGACTACGCCATCACCGTGGACCCGGCGACCAAGGGCGCCAAGATCGACGACACGATGTACGGCGTCTTCTTCGAGGACATCAACCGCGCCGCCGACGGCGGTCTGTACGCCGAACTCGTGCAGAACCGATCCTTCGAGTACTCCACCGCCGACAACCGCTCGTACACGCCCCTCACCTCCTGGGCGGTCGGCGGTACGGCCACGGCTGTCAACGACGACGGGCGCCTGAACGCCCGTAACCGCACCTATCTCTCGCTGGGCGCCGGTTCGTCCGTCACCAACTCCGGCTACAACACCGGGATCAGGGTCGAGGACGGCAAGAGGTACGACTTCTCCGTCTGGGCCCGCGCCGACCAGGCCGGCACGCTCACCGTGTCCCTCACCGACGCCGGGGGAGTCCTCGCCGAGGCCCACCAGGTCGAGGTGAAGGGCGGCTGGGCCAAGTACAAGGCGCGGTTCACGGCGACCCGCACCAGCACTACCGGGCGACTGACCGTCGCGACGGACAACTCCGTCGCCCTGGACATGATTTCGCTGCTGCCCCGGGACACGTACAAGGGCCACGGACTGCGCAAGGACCTCGCCCAGAAGATCGCCGCACTCGACCCCGGCTTCGTGCGCTTCCCGGGCGGCTGTCTGGTCAACACAGGTTCCATGCAGGACTACAGCGAGGCGTCCAACTGGGAGCGCAAGCGCTCGTACCAGTGGAAGGACACCATCGGGCCGGTCGAGGAGCGCGCGACCAACTCCAACTTCTGGGGCTACAACCAGAGTTACGGGCTCGGTTACTACGAGTACTTCCAGTTCTCCGAGGACATGGGCGCGATGCCGCTGCCCGTCGTCCCGGCGTTGGTCACCGGCTGCGGGCAGAACAAGGCGGTCGTCGACGAGGCGCTGCTCAAGCGGCACATCCAGGACACGCTCGACCTCATCGAGTTCGCCAACGGGCCGGTGACCAGTGAGTGGGGCCGGAAGCGGGCGCAGATGGGCCACCCCAAGCCCTTCCACCTCACCCACATCGAGGTGGGCAACGAGGAGAACCTGCCCAACGAGTTCTTCGCCCGCTTCACCGAGTTCAGGACCGCCATCGAGGCCAAGTACCCGGACATCACGATCATCTCCAACTCCGGCCCGGACGACAGCGGTTCGACCTTCGACACCGCCTGGAAGCTCAACCGGGACGCCGACGTCGACATGGTCGACGAGCACTACTACAACAGCACCAACTGGTTCCTCCAGAACAACGACCGCTACGACTCGTACGACAGGAACGGCCCCAAGGTCTTCCTCGGCGAGTACGCGTCCGGCGGCAACACTTTCAAGAACGCCCTCTCCGAGGCCGCGTTCATGACGGGCCTGGAGCGCAACGCGGACGTCGTCAAGCTCGCTTCGTACGCCCCGCTGCTCGCCAACGAGGACGCCGTGCAGTGGCGCCCGGACATGATCTGGTTCAACAACCACGCGTCCTGGGGCTCGGCCTCGTACGAGGTGCAGAAGCTGTTCATGACCAACGTCGGCGACCGTGTCGTCCCCACCACGGCGACCGGCACGCCCTCGGTGAGCGGCCCGATCTCGGGCGCCGTCGGCCTGTCGACGTGGGCGACCACGGCGGCGTACGACGACGTGAAGGTCACCGGCGCGGACGGTACGGCGCTGCTGAGCGACGACTTCTCGGGTGACGCCTCCCAGTGGACCCATACGGGGGGCGGCAGTTGGACGGTCCAGGACGGGCAGTACGTCCAGACGGACGTCGCCGCCGAGAACACCATGGTCTCCGCGGGCAACCCTGCCTGGCACGACTACGACCTCCACGTGAAAGCCACCAAGAAGTCCGGCAAGGAGGGCTTCCTCGTCGCCTTCGGCGTCAAGGACACCGGGAACTACTACTGGTGGAACCTGGGCGGCTGGAACAACACCCTGAACGCCGTCGAACAGGCCTCGGACGGCGGCAAGTCGACGCTCGTGTCCAAAGCCGGCTCGATCGAGACGGGTCGCGCGTACGACATCGACGTCAAGGTGCGGGGCCGTCAGGTCACCCTCTACCTCGACGGCCAGGAGTGGGGCAGCTTCACCGACGACAAGCCGGCCGAGCCGTTCCGCCAGATCGTCACCAAGGACGCGAAGACCGGCGACCTGATCGTCAAGGTCGTCAACGCCCAGGCGGCACAGGCCCGTACGGCGATCGACCTCGGCCGGACGAAGGTGAAGTCCAAGGCGGCGGTGACCACGCTGGCCGCCGCGCCGGACGCGGTGAACAGCGAGACGGCGACACCGGTCGCGCCGGTGAGGTCGACCTTCACGGGCGTGGCGAGCAAGTTCACGTACACGTTCCCGGCGAACTCGGTCACCTTCCTGCGGATCAAGAAGGGGTGAGGGGGATGGGTGACGGGGTGGACTGAGAGGAACGGCTGATCGGGCGGGCGGTTCAGGTACCCAGGGGTGCCTGGGCCGCCCGTACCCGGTTCGGACGGTCAGCCGGTCGCCGCCACGAACGCCCCACCGACCAGGACCGGCACCACCGCGCTCGCGTCCACCTCCGTCGCGATCGCCACATCCTCCGGGAAGCCGCCGTCGATCAGCTCCCGCCCCGAGGCGCTCGCCAGTACGTCGGCGGCCAAGTCCGGGGAGGCGGTGAAGGCGGTGGCGACGGTACCGGCCTCGATCGAGAGGGACGTACGGCCGTTGCCGTGGATGTCCAGCGAGGCGAGCACGGCGCCCGCCCCCAGCAGGTCCTCCAGGGCCGGTCGCAGGCTGCCGTCGGGCCAGCGTTCGCCGGCGGCGATCACACCGACCGGCCGTTCGGCGGTCCCGTACCCCTGCTCGGCGAGCCAGGCGCCGACGGCGGTGCCGTTGCGCAGACACGCGGCCACCACGACCGTCGTGTCGTCGGCCGCCGCCGAGATGGCCGAGCCGTTGGGGGAGGGCAGCACCAGCCGGGCGGCGAAGGGTGCCCGGCGCAGAGCCGCCGGGGAGAGCGACCAGGGTGTGTCGGTGCTCACCGAGCGACGGCCGACGGCGAGCCGGGCGTCCATCTGCTCGGCGAAGGCCGTGGCCGTGCCGTCGCGCCACGGGTAGGGGAAGACACGGGTACCGGCCTCGACGGCGACCGAGACCGAGGTCGTGAACGACAGGACATCCACGACGACCAGGCAGGACACCTCGCGGGAGAGGTGTCTGGCCCCCGTCGGCCCCCACTCGAAGCGGACCCCGAATCCGGACTGGAGAAAGTCCTCACGCATACCCGTGATCGTGCCATGGGCATGATCGACCTGTTGCCCGTACCGGTCCGCCCGGCTCCGCATACTGATCCACGGTATTGCATAAACGTGCATCGAAACGTATAGTCATGCCATCAAGGAGGAGGGTTTCATGGCAGTACGTGTGGCGGTGGCCGGAGCGAGTGGGTACGCGGGCGGGGAACTGCTGCGTCTGCTCCTCGTCCACCCCGAGGTGGAGATCGGCGCCCTGACCGGCAACTCCAACGCCGGGCAGCGGCTCGGCGCGCTGCAGCCGCATCTGCTGCCGCTGGCCGACCGTGTGCTCCAGGAGACCACCCCCGACGTGCTCGCCGGGCATGACGTCGTGTTCCTCGCGCTGCCGCACGGGCAGTCCGCCGCCGTCGCCGAGCAGCTCGGCCCGGACGTCCTCGTCGTCGACATGGGCGCCGACTTCCGGCTCCACGACGCGGCCGACTGGGAGAGGTTCTACGGTTCCGCGCACGCCGGGACCTGGCCCTACGGCCTCCCCGAACTGCCGGGCGCCCGCGCCGCGCTGGAGGGGTCCAAGCGCGTCGCGGTGCCCGGTTGCTACCCGACCGCCGTCTCGCTCGCCCTCTTCCCGGCTTACGCCGCCGGGATCGCCGAGGCCGAGGCCGTGATCGTCGCCGCCTCCGGGACCTCCGGCGCGGGCAAGGCCGCCAAGACACACCTGCTGGGCAGTGAGGTCATGGGATCCATGTCGCCGTACGGCGTCGGCGGCGGCCATCGGCACACGCCCGAGATGATCCAGAACCTCAGCGGTGCCGCGGGCGAGCCCGTCGCCGTCTCCTTCACGCCCACCCTCGCCCCGATGTCCCGCGGCATCCTCGCCACCTGCACCGCCGCTGCCAAGCCCGGTGTCACCGCCGAGTCCGTGCGCGCCGTCTACGAGAAGGCGTTCGCCGACGAACCGTTCGTTCACCTCCTCCCCGAGGGGCAGTGGCCCGCCACGGCGTCCGTCTACGGTTCCAACGCCGTTCAGGTACAGGTCGCATACGACGCCGCCGTGCACCGGATCATCGCGATCAGCGCCATCGACAACCTGACCAAGGGCACCGCGGGCGGTGCCGTCCAGAGCATGAACATCGCCCTCGGACTCGACGAGACGACTGGGCTTTCCACGATCGGAGTCGCACCGTGAGTGTCACGGCAGCCAAGGGGTTCACGGCGGCGGGTATCGCCGCCGGGATCAAGGAGAACGGCAACCCCGACCTGGCCCTCGTGGTCAACAACGGGCCCCGCCTCGCCGCCGCCGGCGTCTTCACCTCCAACCGCGTCAAGGCCGCACCGGTGCTGTGGTCCGAGCAGGTCTTGAAGGGTGGCATCGTCTCCGCCGTCGTTCTCAACTCCGGTGGTGCCAACGCCTGTACGGGGCCCAAGGGGTTCCAGGACACGCACGCCACCGCCGAGAAGGTCGCGGACACTCTCGGACTGAACGCGGGGGAGGTCGCCGTCGCCTCCACCGGACTCATCGGACTGCTCCTGCCAATGGACAAGCTGCTCCCCGGAGTCGAGACCGCCGCCGGTCAACTCTCCGAACACGGCGGTGAGAAGGCCGCCATCGCCATCAAGACCACCGACTCCGTCCACAAGACGGCCGTCGTCAGCAAGGGTGACTGGACCGTGGGCGGCATGGCCAAGGGCGCGGGCATGCTCGCCCCCGGCCTAGCCACCATGCTCGTCGTCCTCACGACGGACGCGGACGTCGAAAGTGACGTACTGGACAAGGCACTTCGGGCCGCCACCCGCACCACCTTCGACCGCGTCGACTCCGACGGCTGCATGTCCACCAACGACACCGTGCTCCTGCTCGCCTCCGGGGCCTCCCAAGTCACCCCCGGCTACGAGGAGTTCGCGGAGGCCGTACGGGCCGTCTGCGACGACCTCGGGCAGCAGCTGATCCGGGACGCCGAGGGCGCCAGCAAGGACATCAAGGTCGAGGTCGTCAACGCGGCCAGCGAGGACGACGCCGTCGAGGTGGGCCGCTCCATCGCCCGCAACAACCTCCTCAAGTGCGCCATCCACGGCGAGGACCCCAACTGGGGCCGCGTCCTCTCCGCCATCGGTACGACCCAAGCCGCTTTCGAGCCCGACCAGTTGAACGTCGCCATCAACGGCGTCTGGGTCTGCAAGAACGGCGGGGTCGGCGAGGACCGGGAGGGAGTCGACATGCGCTACCGCGAGGTCCACATCGTCGCCGACCTCGCCGCCGGGACCGAGACCGCCACCATCTGGACCAACGATCTCACCGCGGACTACGTCCACGAGAACAGCGCGTACTCGTCATGAGCACCACGCGGAAGCACACCGCCCTCCCCAAGGCCAGGATCCTCATCGAAGCGCTGCCGTGGCTGACCCGGCACAACGGCAAGGTCGTCGTCATCAAGTTCGGCGGAAACGCCATGGTCGACGAGGAGTTGAAGAGCGCCTTCGCCCAGGACGTCGTCTTCCTGCGCCAGGCCGGCCTCAGGCCCGTCGTCGTGCACGGCGGCGGCCCGCAGATCAGCGCCGCCCTCGACAGGCACGGCATCGTCAGCGAGTTCAAGGCGGGCCTCAGGGTCACCACCGAGGACGCCATGGACGTCGTACGCATGGTGCTGGCCGGGCAGGTCCAGCGGGAGCTGGTCGGGCTGCTCAACCAACACGGGCCGCTCGCCGTCGGATTGACCGGCGAGGACGCGCACACCATCACCGCCACCAAGCACCAGCCCGAGATCGACGGGGAGTTGGTCGACATCGGGCGGGTGGGCGAGATCACCGCGATCGACACGGGCGCGATCGAGGCACTGCTCGCCGACGGCCGTATCCCGGTCGTCTCGTCGATCGCCCGTAGCCAGGACGACGGACATGTCTACAACGTCAATGCTGATACGGCGGCTGCGGCACTCGCTGCTGCGCTGGGCGCCGAGACTCTCATGGTCCTCACGGACGTCGAAGGTCTCTATGAGGACTGGCCCAACAGCGACGAGGTGATCAGCCGCCTCACCGCTTCCCAACTGGAGAAGCTGCTGCCGGAGTTGAGCTCCGGCATGGTGCCGAAGATGGAGGGCTGTCTGCACGCCGTTCGCAACGGCGTGACCACCGCCCGGGTCATCGACGGCCGGGTCCAGCACTCGATCCTGCTGGAGATCTTCACGGACGAAGGCATCGGCACGATGGTCGTGCCCGATGCGGAAGAGGGGGATGCGGTATGAGCGCCGACCAGGAACCGACCGCGAATCAGGAACTGACGGCGCGCTGGCAGGGCGCGCTCATGAACAACTACGGCACCCCCCGGCTGCCCCTAGTCCGTGGCGCAGGCAGCACCGTGTGGGACGCCGACGGCAAGGCGTACACCGACTTCGTGGGCGGAATCGCCGTCAACGCGCTCGGCCACGCCCACCCGGCGATCGTCGAGGCGGTCTCCACCCAGATCGCCTCCCTCGGCCATGTCTCCAACCTCTTCGTCGCCGAACCGCCCGTCGCCCTCGCCGAACAGCTGATCCAGCGCTTCGGCCGGGACGGCAAGGTGTTCTTCTGCAACTCGGGCGCAGAGGCCAACGAGGGCGCCTTCAAGATCGGCCGGCTGATCGGACGGGGGCACATGGTCGCGACCGAGGGCGGCTTCCACGGTCGGACCATGGGCGCCCTCGCGCTCACCGGCCAGCCCGCAAAGCGGGAGCCCTTCGTGCCGCTGCCCGGTGACGTCACGTACGTCCCGTACGGCGACGCGCAGGCGCTGGCCGCCGCCGTCACCGACGAGACCGCGCTCGTCATCATCGAGCCGATCCAGGGCGAGAACGGGGTCGTGGTCCCGCCCGCCGGCTATCTGAAGGCCGCGCGCGCCATCACCGCCGCCACGGGTGCCCTGCTCGTCCTCGACGAGGTACAGACCGGCGTCGGCCGTACCGGGCACTGGTTCGAGTACCAGGCCCATGATGGCGTCCTGCCCGACGTCGTCACCCTCGCCAAGGGCCTCGGCGGCGGGCTGCCGCTGGGCGCGACGGTCGCCTTCGGACGCGCCGCCGACCTGCTCCAGCCCGGCCAGCACGGTACGACGTTCGGCGGCAACCCGGTCGCCTGCGCCGCCGGACTCGCCGTTCTCGACGCCATCTCGAACGAGGGGTTGCTGGAGAACGTCAAGCGGCAGAGCGAGAAGTTGCGGGACGGAATCGAGGGTGCGGGGCACTCGTTGATCGATTCTGTCCGGGGCGCGGGCCTCCTCCTGGGTATCGTGCTCACGAAGCCCCTCGCGCCCCAGGTGCAGCAGGCGGCTCAGGACGCCGGGTTCCTGGTGAACGCGCCCGCTCCCGATGTCGTACGGCTCATGCCGCCGTTGAACATCGGTGACGCCGAAGTGGACGCGTTCCTCCAGGCACTTCCCGGGGTTCTCGACGCGGTTGACGGGAAGGACTAGTCGGGGAATGAGACGACGACGATGACGCAGGCGCAGGATCACGACCACGCGGGGCCTGCCGTACCGCAGACCCGCACCGCACGCCACCGCCGGATCGTGGACATCCTCAACCGGCAACCGGTGCGGTCGCAGAGTCAGTTGGCGAAGCTGCTGGCCGATGACGGGCTGACCGTCACTCAGGCGACGCTGTCCAGGGACCTGGACGAACTGAACGCGGTGAAGATCCGCAACAACGACGGCGATCTCATCTACGCGGTGCCCAGTGAGGGCGGGTTCCGTACGCCTCGCGCTCCGCTGGGGGAGTCGGCGAAGGAGGAGCGGATGCGGAGGCTGTCTTCCGAGTTGCTGATCTCCGCGGAGGCTTCCGCGAATCTGGTGGTTCTGCGGACGCCTCCGGGGGCTGCGCAGTTCTTGGCGTCGTCCATTGATCAGGCTGAGCTGCACGATATTTTGGGGACCATCGCGGGGGACGACACGTTGCTGTTGATCAGTCGTGATCCTCTGGGGGGTCAGGCTCTGGCTGATCACTTGTTGGCGTTGGCTCAGAAGAACCATTGAGCGGTTGAGTTTCGGGCGCGGGCCGGTGGGGGCTGGTCGCGCAGTTCCCCGCGCCCCTGAAAACACCCCCTCACCCCAGCCTTCTGGCTAGCCCCCCGGTGCACCTGACCTCGTCGCCCGCCGTTATCAGTAGCGCCTCTACGTCCGGTAGGGACTCCAGCCAGCGCAGTGCCTGGCGCGAACCCATGGCGAATGCCGCCGTCGCCCACGCGTCCGCCCAGGTCAGTTCTGGGGCTACCACCGTTACCGCGACCAGGTCCGTCACCGCTGACTTGCCGGTGCGGGGGTCGACTATGTGGGTGCCGCGTTCTGCTGTGCCGGACGTGGCTACCGCCAATTCGTCCGTGCCCGCCGCCGAGACCACGGCCGCCAGGCCGCCGGGGCGGAGGGGGTCCGACACGCCTACGCGCCAAGGGCGTTGGGGGCCCGGGGAGCCGCAGAGCTGGACGTCGCCGGCGCCGTTGACGCTGACGCCGCTCACCCCGGCCGCCATCAGGGTTCTGGCCGCGCGTTCCGCCGCCCAGCCCTTGACGAGGCCGGTCGGGTCGATCTGGCCCTGGTAGGTGTGGCTGAACCACCCCTCGCTGACCCGCTCCGCCTCGGCGCACAGGTCGAGCACCTCGGCGACCTCCGGGTCGCAGTCGGCGACGGAGATCTCGCCGCGGGCCAGCCGGGAGATCTGGCTGTTCTCCCGGTAGGTGCTGAACACCTCGTTGACCTTGTGCAGTCCGGCGACGGCCGAAGCCAGCGCCAGCTCGACCGCACGGGGGTCCCCGCCGCGGACGTCGAAAGAGAAGACGGTCCCCATGACCTCCTCCGCATGACGCACCGCGGCGGGAGCTTCGGCGGGATCAACCACCGGCCTGGTCCAGGGCCGACTGCAGGGACTCCTTGTAGCCCGCGCTGGTGTAGCTGGCGCCGGACACCGCGTCGATGTCGGCGTCGCCCGCGGCCAGCGCCGCGTCGTTGAGCTTCGGGATCGCGTCGCCGGAGATCTGGTCGCTCCGGCCGCCGCTGGGCGCCTGCACCGCCGACGCCGACGTGATCTTGCCGTCGGTCAGGGTGACCCGGACCTGGACCGGGCCGTACTCGGTCTGGACGACGCTTCCGGTGAACGTACCGCCGCCGTTGGAGGTCGCTCCGCCTTCCGCAGCCGCAGGCGGGGCGCTGGTCTCGGCCGCGGGCGGGGCACTGCTCTCCGCCGCGCCTGCTCCCGCGTCCGATTCCGCGGGGACCTTGTCCAGGGCGGACTGGAGGGACTTCTTGTACCCGGCGCTCGTGTAGCTGGCGCCCGAGATCGCGTCGATGTCGGCGGTACCGGCGGCCACGGCCGCCGCGTTGAGCTTGGGGATCGAGTTCCCGGAGATCGTGGTGCTCTGGCCGCCGCTGGGGGCCTTGACGGCCTCCGCTTTGGTGATCTTGCCGCCGGTCACCGTGATGCGGACCTGGACCTCGCCGTACTGCGTGTCGACCACGTCGCCGATGACCGTGGCGGCCTGCGCCGTGCCACCGCCCGCGGCGGCGCCCGTGCCCGCGCTGGCCTTGTCCAGGGCGGACTGGAGCGACTTCCCGTAGCCCGCGCTCGTGTAGCTGGCGCCCGAGATGGCGTCGATGTCGGCGGTGCTCGCGGCGACCGCTTCCGCGTTGAGCTTGGGGATGGCGTTGCCGGAGATCGCGGTGCTCTGGCCGCCGCTGGGGGCCTTGACGGCCTCCGCCTTGGTGATCTTGCCGCCGGTCACCGTGATGCGGACCTGGACCTCGCCGTACTGCGTGTCGACCACGTCGCCGGTGAAGGTGCCGTCCTTGGCGGTCGCACCGCCCTGGGCCGACTCCTGCGCCGCCGACGTCTGTTGGGGCAGAGCGCCGGCCGCCTGTGCGGACCCTGGGTCCGACGACGGCTTCAGCGTCAGCAGCAGCACGATTCCGGAGACTGTGGCGGCGCTCGCGAGCATGACCCGCCGAAAGGGGTGACTCTTCTTCATCGCTCCTGGCTCCCGTCGCTCACATCTCGAACGACTCGTGGTGGATACGGCGCGCGGGAACACCCGCGCCGCGCAGTGCCTCGTACACGCCCTGCGCGAAGCCGGGCGGCCCGCACATGAAGACGTCGTGCTCATCGATGTCGGGCAGCTTCCGCCGCAGCGACTCCGCGGAGATGTCGGGGCGCTCCCCGTCGGGGCTGTTCACCGCGTACATCAGGCGGGCGCCGCGCTCGTTGGCGATGGTCGCCAGCTCGTCCCACAGGGCCAGGTCCTGGGTGCTGTTGGCCCGGTAGAGGAGGGTCAGGTCGCCCGCCGCGCCGGGCAGGGTCTCGAACAGGGCGCGCATCGGGGTGATGCCGACACCGCCCGCGACCAGCAGCACCTTGCCCTTGCTGCGCTTGGAGGCGGTCAGAGCGCCGTACGGGCCCTCGGCCCACACCCGGACGCCGGGCTCCAGCTCGCGCAGGGCCGAGCTGTGGTCGCCGATCGCCTTCACGGTGATCCGCAGCATGTTGGGGCGGGGGGCCGCCGACAGCGAGTACGGGTGCGAGCTGAACCGCATACCGGGGGCCAGGAAGCGCCAGCGGAAGAACTGGCCCGCCTCCGCGCCCATCCGGTGCAGCTTGCGGCCGCTCATCAGCACGGACACGATGCCCGGGGTCTCCTCGATGACCGCCTCGACCCGCAGCCGGTGCCGCATGTTCAGCCGGACCGGCGTGATGATGCGGTACCAGACGACCAGCGCGGTCACCGAGCCGTACAGCGCGTACCAGGCGGTCTTCGCGGCCGGCTCCACGACGAACTCGTTGCCCGTGGACAGCTGGTGCCAGAACGTCAGGAACGTGGCCGCGTACGTCAGCAGGTGCACGTGGTACCAGAGGTCGTACGGGATCCTGCGCCGCACCGGGCCGATGGACATGAGCCCGATGAGCACCAGCAGACCCGTGCCGATCGCCGCCTTGCCCATGTCGGGCAGCTGGTTCACCGAGTCGACCGTCTGCTGGACGATGTCGCCGAACGTCTTCCCGGCCTGGAGGGCGTACCCGTACATGATCAGGACGACGTGCGCCACGACCAGGCAGAGCGTGTACCGGCCGCTCATCGCGTGCCAGCGCGCCACCCGGTCCGAGCCGACCCGGCGCTCCAGCGCGGGTACCCGGGCCATCTGCAGCACGACCAGTGCCATCAGGTAACCGCCGAGCAGACCGGTGATCCGGCCGGCCGCGATGACCTGGGCGGTGGTGTCCGCGAGGGACGGGGTGTTGCTCCACCACAGCCAGATCACTCCGGCCGCGCCCGCCGCGACAGCGAGCAGCAGCGGGACGGCGGGGGAGCGACGAGGTCGGATGCGGCGCATCGTCTGGCGCCGCGCGGCACGTCCGCCTGCGATCGTGGTGGTCACGGTTCCTCCGTGGGACGGGGTCTAGTCGAGAGGCTTGGCCCCTTGGCCCTTCCATACGTGCCACGACCGCTGAGTGTTCAGTGCCCCACGGAGTCCACAGCGAACAGGAGTGACGGCGGGTAACATCCGCCGTCACTCCTGCTGCCGGGCTCAGTATCGAGTGATCGCCGTGGGCCCGCTCGTCGTGCCGATCGCGATGTGCGGCCGGCGGCCCGGCTCGGCCCAGGCCAGGATCGCGCGCATCGCCGCCACCGGCACGGAGACACAACCGGCCGTCGCCCCGCGCCCGTTGACGTGCAGGAAGATCCCCGCACCGCGCCTGCGCACCGGCTGGGCGTAGTTGAAACCGATGACGTACGCGTGCGCGTACTGCTGCGTGTACGAGATGAGGTGCTCGGACTCGGCGGCGCGGCAGTCGGCGGGGCGGGGCTCGGTCCAGCGGTTGTAGGAGCGCGAGTCGTTGTCCTGGCACCACCAGGAGTTCTGCCGCACGGGCCGGTACGTGACGTCGGTACCGCTCGGCGCCGGCTTGATGCCGAAGGCGTACGGGAGGTCGTACAGCCCGGTGGGAGTGGTGTTCGTGCCCTGCTTGCGGGAGCCGCCCTCGACGAGCCCGTTCGCACCGAAGCGCGCGGTCGCGGAACCGGCCTTCGTCCATGTCCCGTCGCGCAGGTCCCACCAGGTGACCGTGCCCGAGGTCGCCTTGCCGCTCGGCGCCTGAGCCGTGATCAGCTGCGTGCCGCCGCCGGTGTCGGCCATCCGCGCGGGCAGCGGCGGCGCGGCCGTGGGAGGGACCCCGGCGGCGAGCACGAGAAGGGACGCGGACACGAGGACGACGGCGGCTCCGGGGCGCATGGCTCAGACCGTACTGGGCGGGAGCGGCAACGGCAGCCCCGGTAGTCCGTCCAGGCTCGTCGCGATGTGGTCCTTCTTCTCGAAGTAGGCGCTCAGCGAGGCGTCGTCCTCGCGCGCGAACCGCCTGCCGTGCAGATCGCGGTCGCCGTCGTACGACATGAGGGGCACCGAGTAGCCGCAGCTGTCCCGGACGAGTTCGGCCCGTACGACGATGATCGCCCGCAGCCCGTGATCGGTGGGGTCGATGTCCGGGAAGCGGGCGAGGAGTTCGGGGAAGCGCGGGTCGTCTCGGAAGACCGGCTCACCGCGGCCGTGCACCCGGACGATGTTCGGCGGGCCCTCGAAGGCGCACCACATGAGGGTGATCCGGCCGTTCTCGCGGAGATGGGCGACTGTCTCCGCGGTGCTGCCCGCGAAGTCGAGATACGCGACGGTCAGCTCGTCGAGGATCACGAAGGAGCCCTTGAGGCCCTTGGGGGAGAGGTTGACCGTGCCGTCGCCGGAGAGCGGGGCGGACGCGGTGAAGAAGAGGGGCTGCGCCTCGATGAACGTACGCAGCCGGCCGTCTATGCGCTCGTAAGTCTTTCCCATGACTAACTATTGTCGGGGAAAGTCGTTCGCCTGTCTAAGGTTTTACCGACATGGCTACGGCTGTGATGACTACGGCTGTACAGGACCGCGGCCGCCCCGGCCGGCGCTTACGTCGGGGCGGCCACAGTGCCTGTCACCTCACTTGTCGAGAGTGCAGGCAGCCAGGGAGTCGAGGCCCGCGGGCTTCTCGGCGGTGCGGCCGATGGCGGTGGCGATGCGGTTGACGACGGCGATGCGCTTGTCCTCCAGCGGGCCGAGGATGGCGTTCTGGACGAAGTTGGCGCCGCCCTGGCCGACGGTGTCGATGAGGCGCTGGTTGGCTTCGTCGATCTGGGTCTGGAGGAGCGTGAGGTTGCGGTCGACCTCGGCCTGCGCGGTGGCGGGGATCGCGGGCAGCTGCGACGCGACGTCCGGGCAGCTGATGGTGCCTGGATCCGCCAGCGTCTTGGCGTTCGTGGCGTTGTTGGACGTTTCCCCGGCGAGGGCCGAGCCCGCGACGATCGCGCCGGACAGTGCCACCGCGGCGGCGCCACCGATGAACGCGACGCGACGCTTGTTGTACTTCGGAAGAGCCCTGGACATGCGGATGCCTCACTCGGGTCGGGGGGTTCGTCGTTTACAAACGCGGCGCCTGCGTCCGGCGAGGAGTACGGGAAAGCGGTTTCGAGTGTTCAAAGGCTCGGCAAACATCCGCGGGAAAATTTTTCGAGATTGACGAACCATGCAGACTCCTGCATACTCATGCATGTCAGCGAATGCACTGTGAGGAGAAAACCCGTGACCGAGCGCGTCGTACTCGCCTACTCAGGCGGACTGGACACCTCCGTCGCCATCGGCTGGATCGCCGAGGAGACGGGCGCCGAGGTCATCGCCGTTGCGGTCGACGTCGGCCAGGGCGGCGAGGACCTGGACGTCATCCGCAAGCGCGCCCTCGCGTGCGGCGCCGTCGAGGCCGAGGTCGCGGACGCCAAGGACGAGTTCGCCGAGGAGTACTGCCTCCCGGCGATCAAGGCCAACGCCCTCTACATGGACCGCTACCCGCTGGTCTCCGCCCTCTCCCGGCCGACGATCGTCAAGCACCTCGTCGCCGCCGCCCAGAAGCACGGCGCCACCACGGTCGCCCACGGCTGCACGGGCAAGGGCAACGACCAGGTGCGGTTCGAGGCCGGCATCGTGGCCCTCGCCCCCGACCTCAAGTGCATCGCCCCGGTCCGTGACTACGCGATGACCCGCGACAAGGCGATCGCCTTCTGCGAGGACAAGCAGCTCCCGATCGCCACCACCAAGAAGTCCCCGTACTCCATCGACCAGAACGTCTTCGGGCGCGCGGTCGAGACGGGCTTCCTGGAGGACATCTGGAACGCCCCGATCGAGGACATCTACGAGTACACCTCGAACCCGGCCGAGCAGCGCGACGCCGACGAGGTCATCGTCTCCTTCAAGGAGGGCGTCCCGGTCGCGATCGACGGCAAGCCCGTCTCCGTCCTCCAGGCGATCCAGCAGCTCAACGAGCGGGCCGGCGCCCAGGGCATCGGCCGGATCGACATGGTCGAGGACCGTCTCGTCGGCATCAAGTCCCGTGAGGTGTACGAGGCTCCGGGCGCGATCGCCCTGATCACGGCCCACCAGGAGCTGGAGAACGTCACGGTCGAGCGCGAACTCGCCCGCTACAAGCGGCAGGTCGAGCAGCGCTGGGGCGAGCTGGTCTACGACGGCCAGTGGTTCTCCCCGCTGAAGCGCGCCCTGGACGGCTTCATCAACGAGGCCAACCAGCACGTCAACGGCGATGTCCGGATGACCCTGCACGGCGGCCGCGCGGTAGTCACGGGCCGGCGCTCGGAGACCTCCCTCTACGACTTCAACCTGGCCACGTACGACACGGGCGACACCTTCGACCAGGCCGCGGCCAAGGGCTTCATCGACATCTACAGCCTGTCGTCGAAGATCGCGGCGAAGCGCGACCAGGCGTAGAGCCCTAACCGATACGGTTGTTGCGAACCGCCTCCCCTCCGTACGGGTGGGGAGGCGGTCGCACATCCACCCCCTGCCTTTCTGTTTTCGAGGAGCAACGCAAGTGAGCAGCAACAGCGGTGACGTACGGCTCTGGGGCGGCCGTTTCGCCGACGGTCCCGCCGAGGCCCTGGCCAAGCTGTCCGCGTCCGTCCACTTCGACTGGCGGCTCGCGCCCTACGACATCGCCGGATCGCGTGCCCACGCGCGCGTGCTGCACAAGGCGGGCCTGCTCACGGACGACGAGCTGACCCGCATGCTGGCCGGCCTCGACCAGCTCGAAGCGAACCTCGCCGACGGCAGCCTCGTCCCCACGACGGCCGACGAGGACATCCACACGGCCCTGGAACGCGGCCTGCTGGAGATCCTCGGCCCCGACCTCGGCGGCAAGCTCCGCGCCGGCCGCTCACGCAACGACCAGGTCGCGACCCTCTTCCGCATGTACCTGAGGGACCACGCCCGTACGATCGCCGACCTGATCGCCGACCTCCAGGACGCGCTGATCGGCCTCGCGGAGGCCCACCCGGACGTGGCGATGCCCGGCCGCACCCACCTCCAGCACGCCCAGCCGGTCCTGTTCGCCCACCACGTCCTGGCCCACGTCCAGCCCCTGTCCCGGGACGCGGAACGCCTGCGCCAGTGGGACGAGCGCACGGCGGTGTCGCCGTACGGCTCGGGAGCCCTGGCGGGCAGCAGCCTCGGCCTGGACCCGGAGTCGGTGGCGAAGGACCTCGGCTTCGAGAACGGCAGCGTCGGGAACTCGATCGACGGCACGGCGTCCCGCGACTTCGTGGCGGAGTTCGCGTTCATCACGGCGATGATCGGTGTGAACCTCTCCCGGATCGCCGAGGAGATCATCATCTGGAACACGAAGGAGTTCTCCTTCGTGACCCTGCACGACGCGTTCTCGACGGGCTCGTCGATCATGCCGCAGAAGAAGAACCCGGACATCGCGGAACTGGCACGCGGAAAGTCCGGCCGCCTGATCGGCAACCTGACGGGCCTGCTGGCCACCCTCAAGGCCCTGCCCCTGGCCTACAACCGAGACCTCCAGGAGGACAAGGAGCCGGTCTTCGACTCCTGCGACCAGCTGGAGGTACTCCTCCCCGCCTTCACCGGCATGATGGCCACCCTCACCGTCCACCGCGACCGCATGGAGGAACTGGCCCCGGCCGGCTTCTCCCTGGCCACCGACATCGCCGAGTGGCTGGTCAAGCAGGGCGTCCCGTTCCGGGTGGCCCACGAGGTCGCGGGCGAGTGCGTGAAGGCGGCGGAGGCGGACGGCGTAGAACTCGACGGCCTCACCGACGACCAGTTCGCCAAGATCAGCACCCACCTCACCCCCGAGGTGCGGTCGGTCCTCAACGTCCCGGGCGCCCTGGCCTCCCGCAACGGCAGGGGCGGCACGGCCCCGAGCGCGGTGGCGATCCAGTTGGCAGAGGTGAAGCAGAACGTGGCGGCCCAACACGAATGGGCAACAGCGAAGAACTGAAGGGCCGCAGGCCCCTTCAGGGGCGCGGGGAACGGCGCGACAAGCCACACACCACCTGCACCCGCCGAACGACAGCACCTCCCGACCCAATAGGCGCAGGGGGTCGAAGGGGCACAGCCCCTCAGGGATGGGACGGGTAGGGGCGGCGGGGGCGACAAACAAAGGTCATCGCGGGTTACGTTGGTCGGACAGCCGCACCGGACCCGACCGAACGGAGCCCGCGATGCCCTTCGCCCGACTGGCCACAGCAACAACCCCCACCTGCCACCTCGGCCTGGGCCTCGCCGCAGTAGCCCGCCCCGGCTACATCAACCTCAACCGAGACGAAGACCTCGGAGAGAACCGCACCGTCGAATCGCTCCGCACCCGAACCCACGAACTCCTCGACGCCGCCTACGCCCAGGGCGTCCGCTACTTCGACGTGGCCCGCTCGTACGGCCGCTCCGAAGAGTTCCTCGCCGACTGGCTGACAGCACACCCCGCCCTCGACGACGTGGTGATCGGCAGCAAGTGGGGCTACACCTACACCGCCGACTGGACCACCGACGCCGAGCAGCACGAGGTCAAGGACCACAGCCTCCCGACGTACGAGCGTCAGCGCGCCGAAACCGACCACCTGCTCGGCGCGCGCCTGGACCTCTACCAGATCCACTCGCTGACCCCGGAGAGCCCGGCCCTGTCGGACAAGGAACTCCACGCCCGCCTTGCGGAAGCAGCCGAGCAGGGCCTGACCGTCGGCTTCTCGACCAGCGGCCCCGCCCAGGCCGACACGATCCGCGCCGCCCTCGCGGTCACCGTCGACGGCGAGCCCCTCTTCCGCACGGTCCAGTCGACGTACAACGCCCTGGAGACCTCCGCAGGCCCCGCCCTGGCCGAGGCCCACGACGCCGGACTGACGGTGATCGTCAAGGAGGGCATGGCCAACGGCCGCCTGGCCGCAGGGCAGGCACCGGACGCCGTACGGACGATCGCCGAGGAGACAGGCCTGGGCGCGGACGCAGTCGCCCTCGCACTGGTCCTGCGGCAACCGTGGGCCGGGGTCGTACTCTCCGGCGCGGCCACGGCGGCCCAGCTCGCCTCGAACCTGCACGCGGCGGTCGTCGACCTCGACGACGACCAGCTGTCGCGCCTGGCCGCGCTGGTGGAGGAGCCGCGCGCCTACTGGGAGCGACGCGGCCAGCTGCCCTGGCACTGAGCTGGGCATTGAGAAGAAGCCCCTGTTGAGCAGATAGCGACGATACACACACGCCTCCGATGAGACAAAGTTGTCTCATATGGCCTATGGTTGTCTCATGGCCGTCGACCGTGACCACGTGCTGCGCAGCGCAGCCGCCCTCCTCACCCGCAAATCCACGTCCACCATGGACGAGGTCGCCAAGGCGGCCGGGATCAGCCGGGCCACGCTGCACCGCCACTTCGCCGGGCGGGACGTGCTCGTACGGGCCCTCGAAGAGCTGGGCATCGAGGAGTGCGAGGCGGCGCTGACGGCCGCGCGACTCGGCGACGACACCGCTCAGGAGGCCGTCCGCCGCATGGTCGGGGCACTCGAACCCGCCGCCGGACTGCTCGCGTTCCTCTACACCGAGAACCAGCTGTTCGAGGGCGAGGAGCAGAACGAGGGCTGGGCCAGGATCGACGCCGCGATCGCCGCCCTGTTCCGGCGCGGCCAGCAGAACGGCGAGTTCCGCATCGACCTCACCCCGGCCTGGCTCACCGAGGCGCTCTACGGGCTGATGGCCTCGGGCGCCTGGGCCGTGAGCGAGGGCCGGGTCGCGGCCAAGGACTTCAACCACATGATCGTCGAGCTGTTGCTCGGCGGTGCGCTACGGAGAGAGGAATCATGACCAGCACCCTGCAGCCGGCCCACGCGACGGAGGAAGGGATACGTCCGGGCCGCTGGCTCGCGCTGTCCGTCCTCGTGCTGGCCGTGCTGCTGGTGGCCGTCGACGCGACCGTTCTCGGTCTCGCGACCCCCTACATCAGCGAGGATCTGAAGCCGTCCGGCACGCAGTTGCTGTGGATAGGCGACGTCTACTCGTTCGTCATCGCGGGCCTGCTCGTCTCCATGGGCAGCCTCGGCGACCGTATCGGCCGCAAGCGGCTGCTGCTCATCGGCGCGACCGCGTTCGGACTGGTGTCGGTCCTCAACGCCTATGCGACGACACCGGAGTTGCTGATCCTGGCGCGGGCGCTCCTCGGTGTCGCGGGCGCGACCCTGATGCCGGCCACGCTCGCCCTGATCCGCAACCTCTTCCACGACCCGCGCGAACGCAGCCTCGCCATCGGCATCTGGGGCGCGACCGCCTCCGCAGGCACCGCAGTCGGCCCAGTGGTCGGCGGTTTCCTGCTCGAACACTTCTGGTGGGGCTCGGTCTTCCTGATCAACCTGCCCGTGATGGTGGTCCTCGTCCTCGTCGGCATCAAGCTGCTCCCCGAGTCCCGCAACCCGGCGCCGGGCCCCTGGGACCTGCGCAGCGTCGTACTGTCGCTCGTCGGCATGGTCGGCATCGTCTACGGCATCAAGGAAGCGGCGTCACACGGCTTCTCGTGGCCGGCACTGGGCGCGGCAGTGTTGGGCGCCGCCGCTCTGCATGGCTTCGTACGCCGCCAACTGACCCTCCCCGTCCCTCTGTTGGACATGCGCCTGTTCCGCGACCGGGGCTTCAGCGGAGCGGTACTGGCGGACCTCCTGACCATCCTCGGACTCTCCGGGCTGGTCTTCTTCCTCTCGCAGTATCTGCAACTGGTGCAGGGCCGGGGTCCGTTGGAGGCGGGCCTCGCCGAACTGCCCGCAGCGATCGGTGCGGTGGTGGCCGGCCTGCTCGCCGGCGCGGCGGCCCGGCGCTACTCGGTACGGGCCGTGGTCTCGGGCGGACTGGCGGCCATAGGCCTGGCCCTGGCCGCCCTCACCGTCGTGGACCAGTCCACGGGCTACCCACTGCTGGGCACCGCCCTGCTGGTCGTCGGCGTCGGCGCGGGCCTCTCGTTCACCGTGACCTCTGACGTGATCCTCGCGAGCGTCCCCAAGGAACAGGCGGGCGCGGCAGCGGCGGTATCGGAAACAGCGTACGAACTGGGCGCGGCCCTGGGCATCGCCCTGCTGGGCTCGATCGTCACGGGTGTGTACAGAAACTTCCCCGCCCCGACGGGCACACCCGCTGAGGCCCACGAATCCCTGGGCGGCGCGGTGGAAACGGCAGCGAGCCTGCCGGCGCCGACGGCGGAGGCGTTGCTGAACGCTGCCCGCGAGGCCTTCACAGAGGGCATCGCGCTGGCGGCGGGCGCAGGAGCGGTGGTGCTACTGGCAGCGGCGGGAGCGGCCTGGGTGTTGCTGAGGGAACAAAAGCTGGCGGGACGTTGACGGCGCCGGGTGCGGAGTGCTTTTAGGGGCGCGGGGCTGTATCGATTTGCGGCTCCGCCGCGTGGGCGCGACAAGCCACGACGCACCCGCACCCAACAGACAACCCCAAGCCAAGTACCCCTAAGCAGCCTTGGCCTTCGTCGCGTACATATCCACGTATTCCTGCCCGGACAACCGCATGACCTCAGTCATCACAGAGTCGGTCACGGCCCGCAGCACATACCGATCCCGATCCATCCCCTCATACCGAGAGAACTCCATCGCCTCACCGAACCGCACCATGACCCGCCCCGGCCGAGGCATCCCCGCCCCACCCGGCTGCAACTTGTCCGTACCGATCATCGCGAACGGCACAACAGGCGCCCCCGTCATCAGAGTCAGCCGGGCGATACCGGTACGCCCCCGGTACAGCCGCCCGTCGGGCGAGCGCGTGCCCTCGGGGTAGATCCCGAACATGCGCCCCTCCTCCAGCACCCGACGCCCCGTCATCAGCGCCGCGACACCGCCGTTGGCCCCGTCCCGGTCCACCGGGATCATGCCGACGCCGGTGAAGAACCAGGCCATGAGGCGGCCCTTGAGGCCCGCACCGGTGACGTACTCGTCCTTGCCGATGAAGACGACCTGCCGGTCGCAGACCAGCGGCAGGATCATCGAGTCGATGAACGTGAGGTGGTTGCCGGCCAGGATCACCGGACCGTCCCCCGGAATGTGCTCCATGCCCTCCACCCGTGGGCGGAACATCAGGCGCATGATCGGTCCGAGCAGTGCCTTGATGAGCGCGAAGCGGGACAACGGGCCCTCCGGTGTCAAGGTATTCGGTATAAGTCTGTGCAGGTGAGGACGATACTCGCGCCTCAGGGGGTAGTGCACATCGGGTTCACCGAGTACTTACGCACTGTTGACCCGCGTTTACCTGCGGTGGCGCACTGTTGCGGGCGGGTGACGGACCGCCACGAATGTGACGGAGATCGCGTGTCGCCCGTACCGGACACACTGTGCGCCTACCCACCGAGCCCCCGTCGATGCCGACATCCGGTGTTATCCGTTGTCGTCCGCGTGTTCTGCCCGAGGCCTCCCTGTCGCCATGTACACACACCTACGATCGGTCCGTTTGGACAGATGACGGTGCGGCAGGAGGGGCGCTCATGGGCACGCTGGAGTCGAACGGACATGCGCAGGGGGAGTCGACGGGGACGGGGCGGCGGACGCTGCTCGGAGCCGCGATGCTGGGTGCGGGCGGAGCGGTCCTGGGACTGCCCGGCGCGGCGAGAGCCGACACCCAGCAGACCGGACAGGACGCGAAGCATGGAGGCGGTGGCTTGAAGGGCCTGCCCGTACCGACGATCATCGGCCACCGGGGTGCGAGCGGCTACCGCCCCGAGCACACCCTCGGGTCGTACCAGTTGGCGCTCGACCTGGGCGCGGACATCGTGGAGGCCGGTGACCTGGTCCCCACCAAGGACGGTCACATCGTCTGCCGCCACGAGCCCGAGATCGGCGGCACGACCGATGTCGCCGACCACCCGGAGTTCGCGAGCCGCAAGGTCACCAAGGTCCTGGACGGTGTCACCCTCACCGGCTGGTTCACCGAGGACTTCACGCTCGCCGAGCTGAAGACGCTGCGCGCGATCGAGCGCATTCCGGCCAACCGCCCGCACAACACCCTCTACAACGGCCGCTGGGAGATCCCCACCTTCGAAGAGGTCCTCCGCTGGCAGGACGAGCAGACCCGCAAGCGCGGCAAGCAGGTCTGGATCTACCCCGAGACGAAGCACCCCACCTACTTCCGGGCGCTCGGCCTGGGCCTGGAGGAGCGGGTCGCGAAGCTGCTGAAGAAGCACGGCAAGGACAGGAAGAACTCGCCGGTCATCCTCCAGTCCTTCGAGCCGACCAGCATCCAGCGCTTCAACCGGCTCGTCGGCAACCCGCTCGTCGTCCTGCTCTCGGCCGCGAACACGCGTCCCTGGGACTTCATCACGACCGGTGACCCGCGCACGGTCGCCGACCTGGTCAAGCCGGCCGGTCTGCGGGAGATCGCCTCCTACGCGCAGGGCATCGGCCCGACCCTCGACCTGGTCATCCCGAAGGATTCGAACGGCGCGCTCACCTCCCCGACCACCCTGGTCGCGGACGCGCATGCGGCGGGCCTGATCCTGCACCCGTACACCATGCGCAACGAGAACCCCTTCCTGCCGACGAACTTCCGCAAGGGCACGGACGCGGACGCCTACGGAGACGCCTTCGGCGCGTACCGCACGTACTTCGCGACGGGCATCGACGGCGTCTTCACGGACAACCCGGACACGGGCGTACTGGCCCGCAAGGACTTCCTGAGCAGCTGACGAGTCATGCGTCAACGACTGAACGCCCTGCCCCGATTGGGGTGACAACCGGCCGCTCCGGCAACCTCCCGCCGGAGCGGCCGCGTCGTGCCGCATATGACCCACGACATGGTTTCCGCCCTGCGCCCGCTGCTCGCCGCCGAGGCCTCGGCGGAGGCATATGCCTACGGCGCCGAGCCGAGCGACCTGGAACAGGCCGTCTGGCTCCGCCTCCTGGAACGCCTCGACTCCGACGGCCCGCCTGCCGACCCGCAGAACTGGCTCCGCCGGGCCGTCCGCTCCGAGGCCCGCCGCAACCGCCGTACCGCCCGCATCGAACGGCCGTACGGCGACCAGCCCGCGGCCGACGACCGCCCGGGCCCCGAACAGCTCGCCCTCACCGCCGCCCGGCATCGCGCCCTGCGGGACGCGGTGCGCCGGCTGCCCGGCCGCTGCCCGAGTCTGCTGGAGGCCCTGCTGTCGCCGAAGGACCTCACATACAGGGAAATCGCGGGGGAGTTGGGTATCTCACAGGGCAGTCTTGGTCCGGAACGTTCCAGATGCCTGGGATGTCTCCGTCGATTGCTGACGCCGGAGGTTGCGGCCCGCGAAGCACGGGGATAGGAGTGAGGAACAAACGACTGAACAGGTGAGCGGGAGGCGTGCACACATGGGCATGAGCGTGACCATCTCGGTGGCGACCGAACGGGACGCGGAGCAGATCTTCCGGCTGCAGTACCTGTGCTTCCAGAGCGAGGCCGCTCTGTACGGCAACTACCGGATCGATCCGCTGGTCCAGACCCTGGACTCCGTGCGGGAGGAAGTCGGCGCGGACTGCGTCTTCGTGGCGCGGCTGGGCGAGGAGGTGGTCGGCTCGGTGCGCGGCACCCCGAACCCCGACGGCACGGCGTCCATCGGCAAACTCTGCGTCCACCCCCGCCTCCAGGGCCACGGCATCGGCGCCCGCCTCCTGCGCGCCGCCGAGTCGGCCCTCGCGGAAGAACGCGGCGCGAAGAGGTTCCGCCTCAGCGCGGGCCACCGCAGCGACGCCGGCCTCCGCCTCTACCGCCGAGTCGGCTACGAAACGGTAGGCACCGACAAGGGCAACGACGGCGTACCGATGATCGTCCTGGAAAAGCAGGCGGGAACATACGCGGCCACTGCTTGACAGGGCTTCACGGGGGCGCCCCTTAGGGGCGCGGGGAACTGCGCGACAAGCCACGACGGACCCGCAGTCGCGCAGAACCCTCAGCCAATCTCCCCCTTGGGCGAACGAGCCTGCCGCAACCAGTACATGGCGGAAAGCGGCAGCAGCACCGGGATGAACAGGTACCCCACCCCATAGTCGGACCACACGGTCGAGTCGGGAAACGCGGACGGCTCGACCAAGGTCCACGTCCCCACGATCAACACCCCGGCAAGTTCGGCGGCGCAGCAGACGAACGCAGCCCGACGAGCCCGCTCCCCACCCCGCACCAGCGAGTACGTGATGAACCCGTACACCACCCCGGCCACCGCCGACAGCGAGTAGGCAAGCGGCGCATGCCCGAACTCGGTGGAGATCTGCACCACCGACCGGGACACCGCACCCACGACCATCACGCCGTACAGCCAGACCAGCAACATCCCCGGCCCACTGATCAGCCGCGACCTCTCCGCCGTGGCCATCTCACCCTCCCCAGATGTCATAGAGCCGCACCTCCAGCACGGCCAGCACCACCCCGCCGGCGGCCACCGTCACCGAGCCCCACCGCGTACGCTCCGCCAGCGACATGAACCCCGTCACCGGCACACACGCCAGCGCGCCCAGCAGATACGCCACGAAGATCGTCGTACCCTGCTCCGGCTTCTCGCCCCGGGCGAGCTGGACGATGCCGACCACCAGCTGGACCACGGTGAGCACGGTGACCACGCCCATGCCGATGAAGTGCCAGTCCTTCGTGGGCTGATCGCGGTACGTGGCCCAGCCGCACCAGGCGGCGAGCGCGAGGGCGGCGACGGAGGTGGCGACCGTCAGGGCATCAAGCATGCCGCCGACCCTATTACGGCCGAAAAGGGCAGGTGCCGTCGGCCCCGTAGGGTCGAGGCCATGACGATCCACGCTGACGCCCTGCTGTTCGACAACGACGGCACCCTCCTCTCCTCCCTCGCCTCCGTGGAGCGCTGCTGGACTCGGTGGTGCGTGGAGTACGGGATCACCGCCGAGGCGTTCGCGCGGGTCGGACTGCACGGGCGGCCGGCCGCCGAGATAGCCGCCGACCTGCTGCCCGCCGAGGCCGTGTCCGGCGCCGTCGCCCGGATCGAGCAACTCGAGGTGGACGACGTACCGAACGGTGGCGCCGTACTGCTGCCCGGGACGGCGGAGTTCCTCGCCTCCCTCCCCGCCGACCGGTGGGCCGTCGTCACCTCCGCGACCCGGCGGCTGGCCGAGGCGCGGCTCGACGCCGTCGGCATCCTGCCCAAGACGCTGGTCACCGCCGACGACGTCACGCGCGGCAAGCCCGACCCCGAGCCCTACCTCCTCGCCGCCCGTGAACTGGGCGTCGACCCGGCCCGCTGCGTCGTCTTCGAGGACGCCCCCGCCGGGCTCCGGGCAGGCCGTGCCGCCGGGATGACCACCGTGGCGTTGGCCACAACCCACGAGGCACACGAACTGACCGCCGATCTGGTCGTCGACGATCTCTCGGCCCTGTCCGCGCTGGTCACCGCCGCTGGCGTGGAGATCCAAGTACGTGGCTGATACACGTCCACGCCTGTCCATACTCCGGACAGGCGTGGACGGACGTTCTTGGCCGTGTCCATACGTCTGCTTTACTGATCGCATGACCACTACGAGCAGCCGCACCCTTGCGACCGAGGCGACCCTGACGCCCGGTGCTCGTTGTATGTGTCGAATGTGCGCCTTCTAGAGGGCCCTCGCACCACCCCCTGAGCCTGGGGGTCCCCCCGCTCGAGCGAAGTCGAGAGTGGGGGAGCCCCGAAGCAGCCGCCGTGGCATGTCCGTACGCCGCAGCCGTATGACTCCTGAGACTCATCACGCGCTACGCACGTACGTGACGCCCCGAGCCGTGCACATCCTCTTCCCGTGTCCCGGGCACACCCACGCCCGCGCACTCGACAGTGACGGAAACCCCTGTGATCACCACGTCCGGCCTCACGAAGGTCTACCGCTCGCGCGGTCGTGAAGTCACCGCCCTCGACGGCGTCGACCTGCACGTCCGCGAAGGCGAGGTGTACGGCGTCATCGGCCAGTCCGGCGCCGGCAAGTCCTCGCTCATCCGCTGCGTCAACCTCCTGGAACGCCCCACCGCGGGCACCGTGAGCGTCGACGGCCACGACCTCACCGCCCTGGCCGGACGCGGACCCCGGGCGGGCCGGGAACTGCGCCGGGCGCGCAGCCGGATCGGCATGGTCTTCCAGCACTTCAACCTGCTCTCCTCCCGGACCGTCCAGGACAACGTGGAGCTGCCTCTCGAAATCCTCGGTACGTCGGGGAACGAGCGGTCCCGCAAGGCGCTGGAGCTGCTCGACCTCGTCGGCCTCTCCGACAAGGCCAAGTCCTATCCGGCCCAGCTCTCCGGCGGCCAGAAGCAGCGCGTCGGCATCGCCCGCGCCCTCGCCGGCGACCCCAAGGTGCTGCTCTCCGACGAGGCCACCAGCGCCCTCGACCCGGAGACCACCCGCTCCATCCTCCAGCTGCTGCGCGACCTGAACCGGCAGCTGGGGCTCACCGTGCTGCTCATCACGCACGAGATGGACGTCGTCAAGTCCATCTGCGACTCGGCCGCCCTCATGGAGAACGGACGGATCGTCGAGTCCGGCACCGTCAGCGAGCTGCTCGCCACCCCCGGCTCCGAACTGGCCGCCGCGCTCTTCCCGGTCAGCGGCGACGCCTCCGGGGACGACCGCACGGTCATCGACGTCACCTTCCAGGGGGACGCGGCCACCAGGCCCGTCATCTCGCAGCTCTCCCGTACGTACAACATCGACATCTCGATCCTCGGCGCCGCGATGGACACCGTCGGGGGCAGGCAGGTCGGCCGGATGCGCATCGAACTGCCGGGCCGCTACGAGGAGAACGTCGTGCCGGTCGGCTTCCTGCGCGAACAGGGTCTGCAGATCGATGTCGTCGGAGAGCGTCAACTGGTCAAGGACGGTGCCAAGTGACCTGGTCCGAGATGCAGCCCCTGCTGGAGCAGGCGTGTTGGGACACCCTCTACATGGTCGGCTGGTCCACGCTGATCGCCGTCGTCGGCGGGCTTCCGCTCGGCATCCTGCTGGTCCTGACCGACCGGGGCGGCCTCCTCCAGAACGTCGTCGCCAACAAGGTCATCGGGCAGGTCGTGAACATCGCCCGGTCGATGCCGTTCATCATCCTGATGGTCGCGCTGATGAGCTTCACGCGTGCCCTCACCGGTACGACGATCGGCCGCGAGGCCGCCATCGTGCCGCTCGCCATCGGTGCGATCCCGTTCTTCGCGCGTCTCGTCGAGACGGCTGTCCGCGAAGTGGACCACGGGCTCGTCGAGGCCGTGCAGGCCATGGGCGGCAACACCTGGACCGTCGTCCGCCGGGTCCTCGTACCCGAGTCGCTGCCCTCGCTGATCTCGTCGGCCACCACGACCGTCGTCGCCCTCATCGGCTACTCCGCGATGGCCGGCACGGTCGGCGCGGGCGGCCTCGGCGACATCGCCATCCGCTACGGCTTCCAGCGCTTCGAGAACGGCCTGATGTGGATCACCGTGGCGATCCTCGCGGTCGTCATCTCGGTCATCCAGTTCGCCGGTGACTACGCGGCCCGCAGGCTGCACCGGCGCGGCGGCGGCTCCGGATCGGAGCCCAGGCTCCGGCTCCTGAAGGCCAGGCCCAAGCTCGGCAAGGCCGCCTGAGAGCCGCCGCGTACCCCCCTCACCACCCCCACACCCACCCGCAGATTTCCCCGTACCACCCATCACGGGGACAGCCACACCCACATGGAAAGGCACTTTTCGTGCGTAACGCCACAAAGTTCACCGTTGCCGCCCTCGCCGTCGGAGCCCTCACCCTGGGTCTCACCGCCTGCGGCTCGGACAAGGACTCCGCCTCTGACATCAGCGGCCCGCTGGTCGTCGGCGCGAGCACCGTCCCGCACGCCGAGATCCTGAACTACATCAAGGAGAACCTGGCGCAGAAGGCGGAACTCGACCTGGACGTCAAGGAGTTCACCGACTACGCCACGCTGAACCCGGCGACCGAGGACGGGTCGGTCGACGCCAACTACTTCCAGAACCAGCCGTACCTCGACGAGTTCAACGAGAAGAACGGCACGGACATCGTGCCGGTCGTCACGGTCCACCTGGAGCCGCTCGGCCTCTACTCGAAGAAGCTCAAGAGCGCAGACGAGCTGAAGAGCGGCGCCACCATCGCCGTCCCGAACGACACGGTCAACGAGGCGCGGGCCCTCAAGCTCCTCGACGCCAACGGGATCATCACCCTCAAGGACGGCGTCGGCAACGACGCGACGCCCAACGACATCGCCGAGAACCCCAAGAACATCGAGTTCAAGGAGCTGGAGGCGGCCCTGACCCCGCGCTCCCTGGACGACGTCGACGCCGCGGTGATCAACGGCAACTACGCCCTGGAGGCGGACCTCTCGCCCGCGAAGGACGCCCTGGTCTCGGAGTCCCCGAAGGACAACCCGTACGGCAACTTCCTCGCCGTGAAGAAGAGCAACGAGGACGACCCCCGGGTCGCGAAGCTCGCCAAGCTCCTCACCTCCGCCGAGGTCAAGAAGTTCATCGAGGACAAGTACGACGGTTCCGTGATCGCGTCCTTCTAGACCCTTACCGACACGTACGGGGTCCACTCGCTCACCCCGAGTGGACCCCGTTATGCAGTTCGGGAGCCGGATGCTGCATGCTGGGCAGTTCAACAGGCCGTGCGGGTTTGATGGTTCGCAGGTTTTCGAAGGCTATGGAGCGGCGCATGACGAGCACCTTCCCCAACATCTCCATCAGCACGGACCGGTTGGTACTGCGCCCTCTCGACGAGGACGACATCCCCGCGCTGGCCGAGATGATGAACGACGAACAGGTCGCCGCCTGGACCGACGTCCCCCAGCCCTTCACCGAGGCCGCGGCCCACACCTGGATCACCGAGTACGCGCCCGCCGAACGCACCGCAGGCCGCGGCCTCGACTTCGCCGTCACGGAGTTCCTCACCCAGCGCCTGGTCGGCGTCATCCAGCTCACCAGGACCGACTGGCACATCCGGTCCACCGAGCTGTCGTACATCACCGCCCCCTGGGCACGCGGCGAGGGCTACGCCTCCGAGGCCGCGCTCGCCACCTCCCAATGGGTGCTCGGCGACCAGAAGTTCGAGCGCGTCGAGCTGCGCACGGCCGCCGACAACACCGCCTCGCAGCAGGTCGCCCAGAAGATCGGCTGCATCAGCGAGGGCGTCCTGCGGGGTGCCTGCATAGCGCACGTCCGCACCGAGGACGGCACCTGGACCGACGTACGCACCGACTTCATCGTGTGGAGCTTGCTGCCCGAGGACCTCGAAGGAGCCGGTGAGGAACTGGCCGACAACAGCGGTTTCACGTCGTACTCCGACTGGAACTGAACCGAGGGGACGCCACCGGACACGCCGGGCACACCGGGGTACCCTCACGGAGCCCCGAGACGGCCGACTCCGTACAGGACGACACCGTCCTCCCCGAAGACCCGCGCGCACCCTCTGGAGACTGACGACGATGGCCGACCGGGTCACGGTGATCGGCTGGGACGGCTCGCCCCTCACCGCCACGGCACGCTCCGCCCTCGGCGCCGCCACGCTGGTGGCCGGCGCGGCCCACCATCTGGCGCTCCCCGAAGTCCCCCCGGCCGCCGAACGCATCCGCCTCGGCAGTGTCGCCCTCGCCGCCCGCCGCATCGCCGGCCATCGCGGCACCGCCGTCGTCCTCGCCGACGGGGACCCCGGCTTCTTCGGTGTCGTACGCACCCTGCGCAACCCCGAGTTCGGCCTGGAGGTCGAGGTCGTCCCCGCCGTGTCCCCGGTGGCCACCGCGTTCGCCCGCGCGGGCATGCCCTGGGACGACGCCCAGGTCGTCGTCGCCCACCGCCGCACCCTGCGCCGCGCGGTCAACGTGTGCCGCGCCCACGCCAAGGTCGCAGTCCTCACCTCACCCGGCGCGGGCCCCGCCGAACTCGGCCTGCTCCTCGACGGGGTCCACCGCACCTTCGTCATCTGCGAGGAACTGGGCACCGAGCGCGAACAGATCACGGTCCTCACCTCCGACAAGGCCGCCGACCGCATCTGGCGCGACCCGAACGTCGTCATCGTCATCGGCGGCCCGGCCGCGAGCGGCGACGGCGGCTGGATCGCCGGCCGCGACCCGGCGGCGGGCCCGCGCGGCTGGGCGCTGCCCACCGAGGCGTACGGTCATCGCGCCACCGAGTACGCCGAGGGCGAGACGGAGCTGCTGCGGGCCGCCCAACTCGCCCGCCTGGGGCCACGCGTGGGCGACCTCGTCTGGGACATCGGCTGCGGCAGCGGCGCCTTCGCCACCGACGCGGCCCGCAGCGGCGCCGCCGTCATCGCCGTCGACCGGAACGTGGAGGCCTGCGCCCGCACCGACTTCGCCGCCCGGCGCTTCGGCGTCCAGCTCCAGATCGTGCGCGGCGAGGCCCCGCACATTCTGGAGGACCTCCCCGAGCCCGACGTCGTCCGCGTCGGCGGCGGGGGAGCGGCGGTGGTCTCCGCGGTCGCCGACCGGCGCCCGCAGCGCATCGTCACGCACGCGGCGACCCGCGACGCCGCCGAACTCATCGGCCGCGACCTGACCGAGCACGGCTACGACGTCGAGTGCGCCCTCCTCCAGTCCGTCGAGATGGACACCCGGGCCTGGACGGAGAAGGAACGGAGCGTCGCGTTCCTGCTCAGCGGAGTCCTGCCAGACCGCGCGCCCTGACGCCGATTGCCGTCCCGTGATCCTGTTGTCGTACTGCGCGCGGTAGGCTGGCCGACCGTTGCACTGCACTCGGTGGCCCGGCACTTCGTAGCCCAATGTCCGGAAAGCACACCCGTTTTGGGGTGAGTGTGGTACGGCGGAACCGGTAGGGCGCGCAACGTGGCGCAGTCCACAGCGGGTCGTGGCGGATCAAGCTGCCGTTACGGCGGAACGACCGCAAGAATGCCTGTTGATGACGACAACGCCAGTTAATGGCTTTGTCGCCTTTCTGGGGCGGGTCGTTCGTGCCGCTGGGCACGCATGCTCGTTCTTCACTACGGGGCGATCGGTGCGCCGTTCCGGGTGAGCTGGTCGTAGAAGCACTAACCGATGGGCGAGGGGTTCGCATGACCGACACCGGCCAGGTCCCGGCCGAGGGACTGCCGGAGAACGCAGGCATGGTGGAACAGCCGGGCGTTCCCGCGCACGGTGCGTACACCTACCTCTCCGAGACCACCGCCGAGGACGAAGACCTCCTGCTGCTCCCGGGCGCCCAGAGCGCCTGGGGCAACGAGGTCGCTCCGCCCGCCCCCGCGCCCGTCGTCGAGACCGTGCACGAGCCCGGCCCGCACGAGACCGGCGGCCGCGACAGCGGCTCGGTCGATCTGAGTGCCGTCCGCATGGCGACCCAGGCCCCCACCGCTCAGGCGACGGCACCGATCCCGCCCCGCCGCCCGCTGCACCTCGGCCCGCCGACCCCCGACGCCTCCACGAGCCCGGTCCGCTCCCTCGCCGACCGCGGCCCGGCGGGCATGCCCGCACCCGGACGCCAGTTCGGTACGCCCGCACCGGCCCCCGGCCCCGAATACCTCGATGCGCCTCCGCTGCTCGCGGACCCCGCCCCGCAGGGTGCCACTCCCTGGGGCGCCCAGGCCCAGACCCAGACGGCGGTACAGGCCGCGCCGGCCCCGCAGGTGGCCGAAGAGGCGCACCCTGCGGAAACGGTTGCTCCGCTTCTGGCCGAGGCCCCCGCCCCGGCCCCGGAGCCGCTGCCCGAGGTCCCGAACGCCGTCCCGACGCCCCAGGAGACGACTCCGGAGGCCGCGTACGAGACGCCCGAGCCCGCCGCCCACCCGGCCCACTCGCCGGAGGACGCGTACGCCGGTCGGGGCCCCGAGGGCTTCGAGAACACCGAGGCCGCCGCATACGCCTTCGAGGTCCCCCCGCTCCCGGACCCCGCCGTGGCGCCCCCCGTCGCCGAGACCCCCGAGGTCGGCCCCGTCCTCCCTGAGGCCCAGGTCACCCCCGAGGTGCCCCAGGCCCCGCTGGAGACCGAGGCCGCCGCACCGCAGCCCGAGGACGCTCCGATCGCCGCCCCGGAGGCGGCACCCGTACCGGAGGACGTGCAGGTCGTACCGTACGTACAGGTCGTCGCGGACGCGCAGGTCGCGGAGATCGCGCCGGACGCCCCGATGGTGCCGGAGGCGCAGTTCGCCCCCGAGGCCCACCGGATTCCGGCCCAGCCCCTCACCCCGCACATGGCCCCGCAGGCCGCTCCCGAGAGCGAGCCGCAGGCGGTGGACGCCGGTGCTCCCGTCGAGACCCCGGGCATCCCCGTCGAGGCCCAGGGCATCCCCGTGGAGGAGTTCGCGCCCGCGCCCGTCGTGGAGGAGCCCCCGATCGTCCACTTTGCGGACCCGGCGTCTCAACTGGCGGACACCGCCGCCCAGGTGACCGAGGTCGCCCCGCCCGCAGAACCCCAGTACGAGGCCGTACCGGCGGAGGCGCCCGCGCCCCTGCCGGAGTACGCCGAACAACCCCCGGCGGAGCCGCAGCCCGCCGTGGCCGCGGTCGCGGAAGTAGCGGAAGTACAGGCAGGCGTCCCCGAGGCACCCGAAGCCGTTGCCGCACCGACCGCGCCCCTGCCTCCCGCGCCGGAGCCCGTGGCCGCTCCCGCCGAGGAGCCCACCGCGTTCGCGGAACCGCAACTGCCGGCTGAGCAAGTAGGCCACTTCGTCCCGGTGGACGGCACCGTGCCCACGAGCCCGCACCTGGCCCCGACACCCCCGCACCCCCTCGTCCTCCCCCAGGAGAACGATCCGGTGCCCGCACCCGAGCCCGAGCCCGCTCTCCAGGCTCCGCAACCGGAACTGGAACCGGAACCGGAACCGCCCACCGAGCACACCGAGCCCGAGAACCCGGAAGCCCTGGCTCCCGAACCGGCGGTGGCACTCACGGTCGTGGCGGACGAGCCCGAAACCACCCCCGACCCGGACGCCGGACAGATGGCGCAGCAAGCGGAGGACCTGGACACCAGGGCCGCCGACCAGGAAGAGGGCGCAGAGAGCGAAGAGAGCACGGCCGTGGTGGAAGACGTACGAGAGTCCACGGGCCCGGCCGCCCCCGGCTACGACGACGCCGAGCGCGAGGCCGTGCTCAAGGTGATGCGCGAGCGCCGGGACATCCGCAACGGCTTCCGCAGCGACCCGATCCCGCACGACGTACTGCTGCGCATCCTGGAGGCGGCGCACACCGCGCCCTCCGTCGGCCACTCGCAGCCGTGGGACTTCGTGGTGATCCGCTCGGCGGAGACCCGCGCCACGATGCACGAACTGGCCGCGCGGCAGCGAGAGGCGTACGCCAAGTCGCTCCCCAAGGGCCGTGCGAAGCAGTTCAAGGAACTGAAGATCGAGGCCATCCTCGACACCCCGGTGAACATCGTCGTCACCGCCGACCCGACCCGGGGCGGCCGGCACACCCTCGGCCGTCACACGCAGCCGCAGATGGCCCCGTACTCCTCCGCGCTCGCGGTCGAGAACCTGTGGCTCGCGGCCCGCGCCGAGGGCATCGGCGTCGGCTGGGTCAGCTTCTTCGACGAGCGTGAGATGGTCCGCGCTCTGGGCCTCCCGGAACACCTGGAGGTCGTGGCCTACCTCTGCGTCGGCTACGTCGACGAGTTCCCGGAGGAGCCTGAGCTGATCCAGGCGGGCTGGTCCAAGCGCCGCCCGTTGTCGTGGGTCGTGCACGAGGAGACGTACGGCCGTCGCGCGCTGCCCGGCGAGGAGCCGCACGACCTGCTCTCCGAGACCGTCGCCAACATCCGCCCGCTGGACGCCAAGGCGCTCGGCGAGGCGTGGGAACGCCAGAAGCGCATGACGAAACCGGCGGGCGCGCTGGGCATGCTGGAGATCATCTCCGCGCAGCTGTCGGGCCTGTCCCGCATGTGCCCCCCGCCGATCCCGGAACCCGCGGCTGTCGCGATCTTCGCGGGCGACCACGGAGTGCACGCCCAGGGCGTCACCCCCTGGCCGCAGGAGGTGACGGCCCAGATGGTCGCCAACTTCCTCGGCGGCGGCGCGGTCTGCAACGCCTTCGCCAGCCAGGTGGGCGCCGAGGTCTGCGTGATCGACGTGGGCGTGGCCTCGGACCTGCCCGCCACCCCGGGCCTGCTGCCCCGCAAGATCCGCGCGGGCACGTCCGACATGACGACCGGCCCGGCGATGACCCGCGAGGAGGCCAAGGCGGCCATCGAGGTGGGCATCGAGACGGCCCGCGACCTGGTGGCGGCCGGCAACAAGGCCCTGCTCACGGGCGAGATGGGCATCGCCAACACCACGGCGTCGGCGGCCCTGATCTCGGTCTTCACGGACACGGATCCCGCGGAGGTCACGGGCCGGGGCACCGGCATCAACGACGAGACCCTCGCCCGCAAGACCGAGGTCGTCCGCCGTGCCATCGACCTCCACCAGCCGGACCCGGCCGACCCGATCGGCGTCCTGTCGGCCATCGGCGGCTTCGAACACGCGGCCATGGTCGGCCTCCTCCTCGGCGGCGCCTCACTCCGTACGCCGGTGATCCTGGACGGCGTCAGCGCCGGCGCCGCCGCCCTGGTGGCCCGCGCGATCGCCCCCGAGGTCCTGGCCGCCTGCATCGCGGGCCACCGCAGCGCGGAACCGGGCCACGTGGCGGCCCTGAACAAGCTGGGCCTGCGCCCCCTGGTCGACCTGGACCTCCGCCTCGGCGAGGGCACGGGCGCCCTGCTGGCCCTGCCCCTGGTCCAGAGCACGGCGAGGGCGATGCACGAGGTGGCGACGTTCGACTCGGCGGGAGTAACGGAGAAGTAGCGGCCCGCGCGGCTGTGGGCAGTCGTTCCGCCAGGGCGGAACGGGTGGGCACAGCCGCAAACGAACCCGCACGTACGGGGGGTCCGGGGGCGGAGCCCCCGGCTTCGGGAAGGGGCGGGCTTGGGGAGGAGAAACCCCCGCCCCCAGCCCCCACCCCACCCGCACCGTAAAATGCGCACGTCAGGGGCCACCCGCCATAGATCCGCACCGGCTCCGATCAGAACCACCGCAAGAGGGAGCCGCACCCCCATGGCCGAACACCCCGCCTACCCCGTAGGCCTCCGCCTCACCGGCCGCCGAGTGGTGGTCCTGGGCGCAGGCCAGGTGGCCCAGCGCCGCCTCCCCGCCCTCATCAAGGCGGGCGCGGACATCCTCCTCGTGTCCCCGGAGGCAACCCCCTCCGTGGAGGCGATGGCGGACGCGGGCGAACTCACCTGGGAGCGCCGCCCCTACGCGGACGGCGACCTCGCGGACGCCTGGTACGCCCTGATCGCGACCAGCGACACGCAGGCCAACGCCCAGGCCTCCGCCGAAGCGGAACGGCACCGCGTGTGGTGCGTCCGCTCCGACGACGCCGACGCGGCGACGGCCTGGACCCCGGCCACCGGCCACAGCGAGGGCGTCACGGTCGCCGTCCTCACCACGGACGCCAAGGGCCGCGACCCCCGCCACACCGCCGCCATCCGAGACGCGGTCGTCGAGGGCCTGCGCGACGGCACGCTCGTCGCGCCCCACCACCGCACCCGCGCCCCCGGTGTCGCCCTGGTCGGCGGCGGCCCCGGCGACCCGGACCTGATCACGGTCAGGGGCCGCCGCCTGCTGGCAGAGGCGGACGTCGTCATCGCGGACCGCCTCGGCCCCCGCGACCTCCTCGCCGAACTGCCCCCGCACGTCGAGGTGATCGACGCGGCGAAGATCCCGTACGGCCGTTTCATGGCCCAGGAGGCCATCAACAACGCGCTGATCGAACACGCGAAGCAGGGCAAGAGGGTCGTACGGCTGAAGGGTGGCGACCCCTACGTCTACGGCCGGGGCATGGAGGAGGTCCAGGCGCTGGCCGAGGCGGGCATCGCCTGCACGGTCGTCCCCGGTATCTCCAGCTCGATCTCGGTCCCGGGCGCGGCCGGCATCCCGGTCACGCACCGCGGGGTCGCCCACGAGTTCACGGTGGTCAGCGGCCATGTCGCCCCCGACGACGAACGCTCCCTCGTCGACTGGCCGTCCCTGGCCAAGCTGACCGGCACGCTCGTCGTCCTCATGGGCGTCGACAAGATCGGCCGCATCGCCGAGACCCTGGTCGCGCACGGCAAGTCCCCGGACACCCCGGTCGCCCTGGTCCAGGAGGGCACGACGGCGGCCCAGCGCCGCGTCGACGCGACCCTGGCCACGGTCGCCGAGACGGTCCGTACGCAGGAGGTGAAGCCGCCGGCGGTGATCGTGATCGGCGCGGTGGTGAACGTAGGCCCGGAGACAGCTCCGGAGGCAGCTCTGGAAGGAGTCCCCGAGACAGGTCCGGAGACATCGGCGTAACCCCCGGTAACACAACCCGTTCCCAGCCGTTGGCACCGCACCCAGGACAAGGCAGTATCACCCCTGTGGCCGATCTCATCACCGTCGAGGACCCCGACGACCCGCGCCTGCGCGACTACACGGGCCTGACCGACGTCGAACTGCGCCGCAAACGCGAGCCCGCGGAGGGCCTTTTCATCGCCGAGGGCGAGAAGGTCATCAGACGCGCCAAGGACGCCGGTTACGAGATGCGCTCGATGCTCCTGTCAGCCAAGTGGGTCGACGTCATGCGCGACGTCATCGACGAACTCCCGGCCCCGGTGTACGCGGTCAGCCCGGAGCTGGCGGAACGCGTCACCGGCTACCACGTGCACCGAGGCGCCCTGGCCTCCATGCAGCGCAAACCGCTCCCGACGCCGGACGAACTCCTGCAGACGGCACGCAGGGTGGTGGTGATGGAGTCGGTCAACGACCACACCAACATCGGCGCGATCTTCCGCAGCGCCGCCGCCCTGGGCATGGACGCGGTCCTGCTCTCCCCGGACTGCGCGGACCCCCTGTACCGACGCAGCGTCAAGGTCTCGATGGGCGCGGTCTTCTCCGTCCCGTACGCCCGCCTGGACACCTGGCCCAAGAGCCTGGACTCGGTCCGCGAGGCGGGCTTCACACTCCTGGCCCTCACCCCCGACGAGAAGGCCAAGACCCTCGACGAGACCGCCCCGCACAAGATGGACCGCGTAGCCCTGATGCTCGGCGCGGAGGGCGACGGTCTCTCCACCCAGGCCCTGGTGGCCGCCGACGAATGGGTCCGCATCCCCATGGCCCACGGAGTCGACTCCCTCAACGTGGGCGCAGCAGCAGCGGTCGCCTTCTACGCAGTGGCAACAGGCCGTCCCCAACCTTGAGGTGACGCACCCGTGAGGTGACGCGCCCCCTGAGGTGGACGCGCCCCTGCCGCGACGCGGACCTCAGGTGGACGCGCCCCTTAGGGGCGCGGGGAACTGCGCGACAAGCCACAGCGGACCCGCAGCCGACGCACCGGGCTTCCAGCGGAGTACTCAGTCCGAGTCCGACTGGGGCACTCCGGGCGCCAACGGCCCATCGTCACCAGGCCTGTTGTCCAACTGCACCTGCTCGTGCCGCTGCTCCCGCCCGCTTCCACCACTGTCGTCCCCAAGCCCACGACTGGGCCCCTGACACCCCTGAGCCGCAGCGATCCCCAGAGCCACCAGCAGCGTGACGACAACGAACACGAACAACCGCTGCCGCAACAACCGAGGATTGGCGGGCCGCCGCCCGGTCCCCGTGCCACGCGGCGTCGGCCGCCCGGTACCACTGCGCGGCCCGGGACGGCTCCCGTTCCGCGAGCCGGGAACGGGCCGAGCCCCGGAACGGGACGAGGACGAGCCGGCACCACCGCGTGAAACCCCGCCACCCCGAGAGGGACTGTCCCCCCGAGGCGCACCGCCGCCACCCCGGGACGGCACAGCCGCCCCACGAGCCCCGGAGGCAGGCCCCTGCGGACGCCGCTGAGGCTGGGAAGGGGCCTGTGACTGCGAGTGGGGCTGAGTCTGATGGTGATACGGAGGCCGCTGATCCGGATAGCTCTCGGTGAGCCGCCCGGTCGGCCGCTCCGCCTCGGCGGAACGCGGCGCGGGCGGCCGCACGTCAGCCATGCCCTGAGCCTCGCGCGCCGCGATCTCCTTGAGCCGCAAGGACAGTTGGAGCGTGCTGGGCCGTTCTTCCGGATCCTTGGCCAGACAGGCTCGTACGAGGGGTGCAAGGGCATCCGGAACACCCTGGAGGTGGGCCTCCTCGTGCACCACCCGGTACAGCATCACCTCGGAACTGCCGTGCCCGAAGGGCGAGTCGGCCATCGAGGCGTACGCGAGAGTGGCCCCGAGCGAGAACACGTCGGTGGCCGGAGTGACGGCCGCCCCGCGCACCTGTTCGGGAGCGAGGAAGCCGGGCGAACCGACCGCAGTACCGACATGGGTAAGTGTGGACGCCCCGGTGGCCCAGGCGATGCCGAAGTCGATGATCCGAGGCCCCTTGGGGGACAACAGAATGTTGGACGGCTTGAGATCCCGATGGACGACCCCGGCCTCGTGCACGGCGACGAGCCCCTCGGAGAGGGCGGCACCGATGGAGGCGACATCGGCGGCGCTGAGGGGCCCCTCATCGACCACCTTGTCGTGCAGGGAGGGCCCGGGCACGTACTGCGTGGCGAACCAAGGCCGGTCGGCGTCAAGGTCGGCAGCGACGAGCCGCGCGGTGCACCCACCCCGAATCCGCCGCGCGGCGGAGACCTCGCGAGCGAACCGGGACCGAAACTCCTGATCCTCCGCCAGATCCGGCCGGATCACCTTCAGCGCGACCCGCTGCCCCCGCTTGTCGGAGCCCAGGTAGACAACGCCCATCCCGCCCGCGCCGAGCCGTCTGTGAAGCCTGAACGAGCCGACGACGCGCGGGTCCTCGCGCCTCAGGCGCATCATCGCCATGTTCATCCCCGCTGCCCGGTCCGTTTGACGAGCGACAGCTTACGTTTCCCCGGCCGGGTGCGCGCAGAGGCCGCGCCCTCTCGTCCCGATGGATTGTCAGTGCCGGGTGGGAGACTTGAAAGGTGGTCAGGGAGCGCGCGAACAGGGCGGCTTGACGGCGCGTGTGATCCCAACCACCCGTCGCAGAAGGGGGATTGGACCCGTGAAGGGTGACCGCGTGGAGATAGTGGTGGATGCCGGGGACACGACACGTACGTATGAGGTGGTGGCCAGCAGGGCGGGCCGCCGGGTGGAGACGGCGGTACGCCGGGGTGTGGTGGAAGTGAGCGAAGTCACCCGCAGCGGATCAGTCGTCCGCACGGCCCGCTTCATGGCGACCCGAGTCCTGGCACTGGTCGAACAGCCGGTGCCCCGAGAGGACAGCTCGGAACAGTAGGGGACACACCGGGCACCCCTTCCGGGAAGACCCTGAGACCTAGGACTTCGTCTCCACCCAGGGGAGTACTCCGCAGGTCACGGGTCATCCTCCGGGAGGCCCGGCAATCGGTACGAGGGCATGACGACCGCTACCCGTCGGCAGCCTAGATTTGAGGTCAAGCGGCGGGTGCAGCACTCGTCCCCCGAGGTCAGACACCCGCCGCTGCCAACCAACAAGAGAACGGTCAGGAGAGGGACCATGGCCCACACGGCATCGCGGACGGCGCTCCGCACCCAGGGACGCAAGGCGTACGTCGCCGCGTTCCGCCCGCGCCGACAGGGCCAGCGCCACCCACTGGTGGCGACAGCAATGGTCCTTCCTCTGGCAGCCCTGCTCGTGGTCGTCTTCGGCGGCTGGGAAGCAGTGGTCACACAAGCGTCGTCCGTGGGAGTGATGCTGGGGCGCTGAGCGGCGACCCCAGGCCCGGAAGAGCGGTCCGGGCGGGGACATCCACCCATGAAACCCCGTGGGGACGGGGGTGCGGCGGACGGCAAAAAATGCCCGCGCAGCTGGGGAGCTGCGCGGGCATTGCTTTTGTCTTTCGTCTTTCAGCCCGCCCGGCGTTTAGGACGAGCGCGTTCAGCGCGACTTCCCACCCACCCACGTGCCACCACCCCCCAGCCCGTCCGGCGCTTGAGGACGAGGCCGTTCAGGCCGAAAGGGGGGGTCTGGG
>NZ_JBSFDA010000061.1:0-55873 GCF_053593675.1 Streptomyces sp. NPDC002156
CCCGCCGAACGACAGCACCTCCCGACCCAATAGGCGCAGGGGGTCGAAGGGGCGCAGCCCCCAGGGATGGGACGGGTAGGGGCGGCGGGGGCGAAAGAAAGTTCCCTCATACCCCGGACGGCTGTGCCGCCCGGGATCGTTCGCGGACTCGGGTCGCGTCTCTGTGGCCCAGTTGGTCCAGGAGTTCCAGGGCCTCCCGCCAGCAGGCCGCCGCCGCCTCGCGGGTGCCGAGGGACAGATGGGACTCCGCCAAGTGGTCCAGGGTCTCCGCGATCTCGGCCAGGTCGCCCCGCTCCCGGCGCAGCCGCAGGGAGTGCGTGTAGCAGGTGATCGCCTCCTGGTGGGCGCCCAGATGGTGGTGGGCGTAGGCCAACGTGTCCCAGGTGGCACCCTCGCCGTCACGGTCGCCCAGCTCCTGGAGGATCCGCAGGGACTGCACGGAGTGTTCGACGGCCTGCCGGTGCTCGCCGAGGTTGGTCAGGTGCCACCCGATCTGGTTCAGGACCCGGCCCTCGCCGATACGGTGTCCGGCGGCCCGGAACAGACCCAGCGCCTGCCGGACGAGGTCCAGCGCCTCCGCGTGCGGGTCACGGACCCCCGGCACCGTCCTCATCCGGCCGAGCACCGTACTCATGTTGCGCAGCGCCTGCGCCTGCACGACCGGATCGCCGAGTTCCCGGCCGAGCCCCAGCGAGCGGCGCAGATGGACGAGGGCGTCCTGGTGGCGGCCCTGCCGGGAACGGACCCGGGCGAGGTTGCGACGGGTGCGGGCCTCGCCGACGGTGTCGCCGGAGCGTCTGGTCGCGTCCAGCGCCTGCTGGTGCGTGGCGACCCACTCCGGCCAGTGACCGGTGAGGTCGAAGAAGGCGACCATCGTCCAGGCCAGTTGCCAGGCGTGGGTCTCGAAGCCCGCCCTGGCCGCCCCGCGTACCGCCGCCGTCAGGTTGGGGAGTTCGGCGGTGAACCAGGCCAACGCGCGCGTGAGGCTGGTCAGTTGCTCCGGCGCGGAGTCCGGCAGGGGAACTGTCGGCGGGATCGGGTCGCGGTACCAGCTGAGGCTCTCGGACGCCGTGGCCGCCGTATGGAGGTAGTGGTCGAGGAGGCGGTGGAGCGCCGCACGTCTGGCGGGTTCCGGGTCGTGCTCGTGGGTCAGTTCGGTGGCGTAGGCGCGGAGCAGGTCGTGGAGGGTGTAGCGGCCCGGCGCGTGCTGGTCGATCAGGTGCGCCCGGGTGAGTTCGGCCAGGTGCGGGCGTACCTGCTCGGGTCTCAGACCGGTCAGGCCGGCCGCGGCCGGGGCGGTGATGTCGGGGCCGGGGTGCAGGCCGAGGAGGCGGAAGAAGCGGGCGGCCGCGGGGCTCAGGCGGTGGTACGACCAGGAGAAGACGGCCCGTACGTCCGTCGCGGGGTCGTCGTCGGTGAAGGGGTCGAGGCCGGCGCCGGCGCCCGTGGCGCGCAGTTCGCCGGCGAACCGCGTCAGCCGGAAGTGCGGGTCGGTGGCCGCGCGGGCGGCCACGATCGACAGGGCGAGGGGGAGGCGGGCGCAGCGGTTGATGATCTCCGTGACCGCCTGGGGGTCCTCGGCCAGGCGGGTGGGGCCGAGCCGGTGGGCGAGCAGTTCCCTGGCCTCGGTCATGGTCAGGAGGTCGACGCGGAGCGGGTGGGCGCCGTCGGAGGCGACGAGGCCGGTGAGCTGGTTGCGGCTGGTGATCAGGGCGAGACAGCCGGGGGCGCCGGGCAGCAGGGGTCTGACCTGTTCGGCGTCGCGGGCGTTGTCCAGCAGGACGAGCACCCGTTTGCCCGCGCACAGGCTCCGGTAGAGGCCGACCTGCGCCTCGGCGCCCGCCGGGACGCGCTCGGCGGGTACCTCGAAGGCGTCCAGGAACACCCGTACCGCCTGCGCCGAGGTCATCACCGCCCCGCTCGGATGGAACCCGCGCAGGTTGACGTACAGCTGCCCGTCGGGGAAGCGGGCGGCCACGCGTGACGCCCAGTGCACGGCGAGGGCCGTCTTGCCGACGCCCGCGGTGCCCGCGATGGCGGAGATGACGACGGCGCCGGTGGTGGGGAGTTGATCCGCCTCGCCGTCCAACAGAGCGTCGAGCGCGCCGAGTTGTTCGGTTCGCCCGCTGAAACCCGGGTGGGCGGGCGGAAGCTGGGCCGGAGCGGACGTCGCTTCCGAGTACGACGGGTACGACGGCTGCGGCGGGCGGGGGGCGTGCGGGAGGCCTGTCGCCGCCTGCCGGAACTCATCGAGTCCCGTCCCCGTCAGGGCCAGCGCGTCGGCCAGCCGCCGTACGGTGGCCGGCCTCGGGCGTTCGATACGGCCCGTCTCGACATGGCAGATCGTGCGCACGCTGACGCCCGACCGCTCGGCCAACTCCTCCTGCGTGAGCCCCAGTCGGCGCCGGTGGTCACGCAGCACCTCGCCCAGCATCGGCAACCCCCCTGGCCCCTGCCTCTGGTCGCCCCAACTGTCCCACCGATGCGCGCCGTTGAGGTGAGAGAACATCCGGTCAGTTGCGGGTCAGTTGCGTGCGGCTTTCCTGGCTGGGGCGGTCCACCGCTGCGACCGTTTGAGGCGTTCCAGGAATTCAGAGGACGCAACGACGAATCGAAAAGTCGTGGTCCGCAATGAAAGGCAGGAACCCATGAAGATGAACCGCACGACCAAGCGCGGCCTCCTGGTCGCCGGCGCCGCGTGCGCGTCCCTGGCATTGATGTCCGAAAGCGCCTCGGCGACCACGGTCATCTCTCTCTCCGGACGGGGCTATGGCCAGGTCAACACCGGAGGAGCGTACGTGTACGCGTGCGACACCAACGCCGACAACTGGGGGGTGCGCACGCAGTACTACACCAGCAACGGTGTCACCGACATCGTGGGAGATGCCAACGGCAGCTCCAGCGGCTGCGGCGGCGAGTCGCCGACGGGTGGCGGCTACATCACCAGCGCACGAGTCTGCGCCGGCGTAAACGGCGCCAACACCAGCTGCACATCCTGGTACTCCTACCCTTGGTGACCGGGCCGTAGGCAACGGCGTGGCTTCTGCCTCTCGCCCGCACCACCTCACGCCCGCGGATACCGCGTGAGCCACCCCGGAGAGGACCCCGCCGGACCGTGCAGGGCCGGCCCCTGGGTCATCTCCATCGCGAAGTCGTCCGCGAGGACCAGCATCGTCGGGCGGCCCTCCAGCTCCGCCAGCCAGGCGGGCGGCAGGGCCGTCTCGCCGTGCAGGGCGCCCAGCAGTCCGCCGGTCAGGGCGCCCGTCACGGCCGACTGACCGCTGTGGTTGACCGAGAGGGCGAGGCCGTGGCGGACGTCCTCGCCGACGAGCGCGCAGTACACCGCCACAGACAGGAGGCCCTCCGCCGTGCCGGCGCCGGCCAGGTCGTCAACCCGCGCGGGGGTCGGGATGCCCTGGCGTACGGCGCCCAGGGCACGCTGGAGGGCCTCCGCCACCGGTTGGTGGCCTGGTCTGGCCGACAGCAGGGCCAGGGCCCGCTGGACCGCCGCGTCCATGCCCTCGCCGCGCGCCAGACCGTGCACGATCACGGCGTACGCGCCCGCCGCCAGGTAGCCGATCGGGTGGCCGTGGGTCTGCGCGGCGCACTCCACCGCCAGCTGCATCACGAGCTGCGGCTCCCAGCCGACCAGGAGCCCGAACGGGCCCGATCTGGCCGCCGCCTCCGCGCCCGCCTCGCCGGGGTTCTTGGGCGCGTCCAGGGTGCCCATCGTCTCGTCGCCGAGGCCGAGGAGGCAGGCGAGGGACGGGTCGCGGCGGGCGTACAGCCACTCCTCGTGGGCCAGCCAGCCGTCCTCCTTGCGGCGCTCGTCGGGGCCCCAGTCGCTCTGGGTGGCCGCCCAGCGGCGGTAGGCGCGGTGCAGGTCGGTCGGCGGGTGCCATGCGCCGGTGTCGCGGCGCACCTGGGCGCGGATCAGGCCGTCCAGGGTGAAGAGGGTGAGCTGGGTGAGGTCGGTGATCGCGCCGCGTCTGCCGTACGTGAAGGCGAGATCGGCGAGGCCCTCCGCGCCGTACGCCTCGTGGATGGAGTCGAGGGTGAGCCCGTCGAGCGGGGTGCCCAGGGCGTCGCCGAGGGCCGCGCCGAGCAGGGTGCCGCGCACCCGGCTGCGGAAGTCCTGCTGTTCCGAGCGGCCCCAGATGGCGCCGGACGCGGCACCGGTCATGCCCCCGGATGTCATCACGCCCACCTCGGGCCTCCCTCACAGCACGTTCGTACGATCGACAGCTCAGCACTGTAATCGACCGGGAACGGTCTGTTCAGGGGCCTGATTGGTATGCGGAATGTGACATGAGTGGGCATGAGAGCGCACTAGTGATCCCGACTGATCACCAATTCGACAGCCGTTCGACAGCCCCCACACCCTCCCCGCAAATCCTCCCTATCTGCTTCACGTCGCCCTCACTCCGCATATCGCCTCCTGATCCTCTCCCCCGCCCTCCGGACCCGTTCCAGCCGTACGGCGATCCGCTCGCCGTCCGCCGCCGGTACGCCCGGTGCCGCCGCCAGCTCGCCCAGCAGGTCGGCCAGCCATGCCACGTCGGCCCACTCCCGCCTCCCCGTGAGCAGAGTGGCGAGGCGTTCGTCCAGGTCGGCCCAGTCGCCGAGGCCCGCCGCGATCACCGCGTGCAGGAAGTCGGAGGCGCCCTCGGTCAGGTCCCAGCCGGAGGCCAGCCGGTGCGCCTCGCGCCAGACCGGGCGGGCGGCCTCCTGGCCCCGCTCCCCGCCGACCGCGAGGGCCAGACAGAAGGCGCCGCCGGCCTCGTGCAGGGCGCGCATCCGGTCCGCCGTCTCCCGAGCCGCCGCCCACTCCCCCGCCTTGCGCTGGGTGCGGGCCAGCTCCTCAAGACCGGCCGGCTCCACCAGGCCGTGCCGCGCGGCCTCCGCGAGCGCCACCGCCGCGTCCTGCGGGCGCCCGTCCAGGAGGTGGATCTGCGCGAGGGTGTGGTGCGCCCAGGCCAGGTCGTCGCCGATCACCAGGAAGCGGGCGAGGTCGGTACGGGCGTCCTCGGGACGGCCCACCGCCAGCAGGGTCATGATCCGGCGCATCAGATGCCAGGCCCCGTCCGGATCGAGCGCGACCGCCATGTCCAGATCCGCCAACGCCTCGCCGTACAGCCGCAGTTCGTGCAGTACGGCGCCCCGGCAGCCGATCGCCCACACGCTGTCCGGGGCGAGTGCGAGCGCCCGGTCCAGGTCGGCGCGCGCCTCCTCGAAGCGGCCCAGACAGCGCAGCGCCTCGCCCCGGTTCCACAGGGCCCACGCGCTCTCCGGCTCCAACTCCACTGCCCTGTCGGCGTCTTCGTACGAGGCCTCGTAGCCGTCGACCCGCCGGTGCACCACCGACCGCTGCACCAGCGCCCACGCGTACGACGGATACAAGTTCAGCGCTCTGTCCAGGTCCGTCAACGCCCCCTCGTTGAGGCCGAGTCGGCTGCGGGAGACACCCCGGCTGGCGTACGCCGACGCGTAGGCGGGGTCGAGTTCGAGGGCGCGGTCGTAGTCGGCGAGGGCGTCGGCGTCGCGGTCGGCGACCCGGAGCGCGTCACCGCGCTCGCAGGCGACCCAGGCCAGCTCGGGGCCGAGGGCCACCGCCCGGTCCAGATCGGCGAGTTGACCGTCCCGGTCCCCGCGCGAGCGGTGCACCCGGGCCCGCCGGACCAGCGCCCACACATGCTCGGGGTCCAGTTCGAGGGCCCGGTCGAGGTCGGCGAGGGCGTGCTCGGTGTCGCCGGTGCCGTGCCGGGTGACCCCGCGGGAGGCCCAGGCGCCGGCCAGATCGGGGCCGAGGACGACCGCCCGGTCCAGGTCCCGGACGGCTTCCTCGTGGTGGCCGAGGATGCGGTGGTAGTCGCCGCGTACGAAGAGGATGCGGGCGGTGTCGGGGGCGAGTTCGTCGGCCAGGTCGAGGTCGGCGATGGCGGCGGCGTAGTCGCGCTGTTCGGCGCGGGTGACGCCCCGGCCGTAGTAGGCGCGCTCCAGTCCGGGATCGAGGGCGACGGCCTGTTCGTACTCGCCGAGGGCCTTCTCGTACTCCCGGCCCATTCGCAGTTCGCGCCCGCGCAGCATGCGTGCGACGGCCTGCCCGGACGCGTCGAGGCCGCCCCGGTTCAGCAGCAGCGCGAGCGCGCCGAGGACTCCGTAGCCGCCTCCGACGCCGTCGTCGCCGCCGACAGCTCCGGAGGCGCTCGCTCTGACATCCCGGCGGCGTGCCCCGCCTTCCCTGCCTTCCCCGCCCGCCCCACCCGCCTCGTTCGCGGAGAGGACGGCGAGCAGATCGCGCCCCCAACGGCCCACCGTCGGCGCCTCGTTGTCGTCGCCCGCCTCGACCAGCACGTGCGCCCAGCGCCGGGCGACCACCTCCCCGTGGTCGCAGGCGTCGACGACGTCCCGCAGGACGACGGGCAGCGCGGTGCGCGGGGATGCGCACAGCAGGTGGTACGACTCCGCGAGCCGCAGCTCCCGCCACTCCTCCGTCGCCCACAACTCGTCGGCGGGGAGCGGCACTTCGGCCTCGGCGCGCCAGCGGGCGAAGGTGTCGGCGAGACCGGTGTGCTGCTCGGCCCAGCGGCGCGGGGAGCGGCGGCGCTGGAGTCGGAGCATGGGCGCCCGGACGACGTCGTGGTACTGGATCCGGTCCCCCCGGTCGCTCACGAACGGCAGCGACCTCAACCACCCGAAGAGCAGGTCGAGTTCGGTCTCGTCGCCCGGCTGCACAGGGGCCGGGAGGGCGGCCCGGAAGATGTCCGCGTCCAGGCGGCGGGGCAGCGCGCAGGCGAGGGCGGCGGCCTGGCGCACCGGGTCGGTCTCCCACTTCAGGAACCGGCCGACGGCGGTCGCACTGGGATCACCGACGTCGTCCGGGTCGGCGGGGCGGGCCTCGGCGAGGGTCGACACCAGCACCGGCAGCCCGCCGGTGAGCCGCAGCACCTCCTCGACGACCGGCTCGGCCGTCACGCCCTTGTCGGCGAGCAGTCCGCGCGCCTCGGCCTCGGTGAACGGCCCGAGCGGCACCTCGGTGACGAAGTCGGCGAAGCCGCCCCAGCGTCCGGTGTCGAAGGGCCGCTGACCTGCGGTGACGAGAACGAGGTTGGAGGGGAAGGAGAGGTCGCCGTAGCGGTCGGTGGTCATGATGTCGTGCAGCCAGCCGTCGAGGAACGGCCCGGTGCGCTCGTACGTGTCGAGGAACAGGACGATCCAGGGCACGGCCGCGCAGATGCCGTCCAGCTCGGCGAGCAGCACCGGGGTGAGGACGCGCTCGGGCGCGAGGACGAGCTGGACGTCGTCCTGGTTGCGCAGCCGGGCGGCGATCCCGGCCCGCACCCGGTCGGCGCCCTGGGCGATCCGGTCGGCGTCGAGGGCACCGGCGAACGGCCCGACGACGGGGATGAGTCCGGCGCCGACGAGCCCCATCCGGGCGGCCGTCAGACTTCCGGCGGAGGGCCCTTCGGGCTGCGGTTCAAGGCTTTCGAGGCTGGCGACGGCGGACTCGGCCTCGTGTCGCCGCTCCCGGTGGGCCGCGAGCAGCCGCTCCAGCTCCTTGAACCGCCGCCCCTGGGCAGCAAATTGACGGCACATCACCGCGAGCGCCTCCGGCACACTGCCGACGCCCTCGTCGACGTACGCGGTGAGCGCGCCGCGTTCCTTGGCCTGCTGCTCCAACTCCCGTACGAGGAAGGTCTTTCCGACTCCGGCGTTGCCGTGCACATGGAAGCGGAAACGGTGGCGTTCGTCGTCCGGCGGCAGCTCGAAGTTGGCCCGGAACGCGGCCCGTTCGGCACCCCGGCCGACGAAACCGGCGCGTCTGCGCTGCTCGATCAGCTGCCGCATCGACGGCCGCGAGGCCTGAGCCATCCGTGGGTCCCCTCGTATCGGTACTGTCTGTTGGCGCGTACACCAGTCTGGCCCAACTCCCGGACGGTGAACGGAAGGTCAACCGGGGAGGGAACGGGGAGACGGCGTGCGGGCCGATCCATAGAGTTGCCTCATGACCACAACAGGTACCCCCCACCCCACCCGTACCTCCGCCTCCACCCACACCGCGCTCACCCTCGCCTCGACCCTGCTGACGGCGACGGTCGCGCTCTACATAGCCCTGGTGGCGCTCGGGAACATCACCGACTTCGACTCGAACCAGCAGTTCGTGCGCCATGTCCTCGCGATGGACACCACGTTCAAGGACGACGACCTGATGTGGAGAGCCATCACGTCGAAGGGCCTCGCGGACACGGCGTACGTGGCGATCATCGCGTGGGAGACGGTCGCCGCGCTCGTCCTGATCGCCGGTACGTGGTTCTGGGTCCGCCGCGACCTCGAACAGGCGCGGCGCGTCTCGACGTACGGCCTGCTGATGCTGATGCTGCTGTTCGGCGCCGGTTTCATCGCGATCGGCGGCGAGTGGTTCGCGATGTGGCAGTCGGGCGACTGGAACGGGCTGGACGCGGCGACGCGGGTGTTCCTGCTGAGCGGGCTGGTGCTGCTGGTGATCCATCTGCCGGTGGGTACGCCCCGGACGGCTGACGAGGATTCGAAGGAGTCCTAGGGAGCGGCGCCGCTCACTGGACGACCGTCACCGCGGTCCCCGCGTCCCCGAAGGCCCACAGGGCGGTGCCGTCCGCCTTGGACATGCGGATGCCGCCCGTCTGGACGCCGGACACGGGCTGCGGTGAGGCGCCGTCGACGGCGTTGGAGAAGGCGATCGAGAGCCCGGAGCTGGTGGCGAAGAACATGACGTGCTCGATGGCGACGCCGTCGGAGCCGGTGCGGGCCTCGTCCCGCTGCCCCACGGAGTACGTCCCCGGCTCCGGGCTCACCGAGCCCGGCCACACCACGAACGTACGCCGGGTCTGCTCGCTCGCGTCGATCAGCCAGACGCGCTTCTGCCCGAGCGAGTAGACGACCCGCCGCCCGGTCCCCGACCCGTCCGGCACAGCCACCTCGGCGGCCTGGCTGGGCTTGGCGGAGGGCTGCGCCGAGGCGGACGCGCTGGGCCTGGCGGCGGCGGTGGCGTGGGGCTGCGGACCCTGTTCGGCCTTGACGGCCAGTACGGCGACGACGGCGACCGCGCCCACGGTCAGACCGGTGACCCAGACCGATGAGGGAAGCCGTCGGGCAGCCACGGTCACGCATCTCCTCAGCTACGGAACCCGCCGCCGGGTACTCCGCCGGGGGTCGGATCATCGTACTCCGACGCGGGGTCCGTCCCCGGCCGGAAGGGTGCCGGGGACGGGTGGCCGAGAGAGTGGGGTCGGGCGTCAGTCCTGGTGGACGACGTTGCGGCCGGGGCCGCCGCTGAGGGCGTCCTTCCCGGGGCCGCCGTACAGCTTGTCGTTGCCGCTGTTGCCCTGGATGGTGTCGTTGCCGCTGTTGCCGTACAGGATGTCGTTGCCCGGGCTGCCGTAGATCAGGTCGTTGCCGGTGCCGCCGCGGACCGTGTCGTTGCCGTTGCCGCCAGTCAGGGTCTGCCGGCCCGCGCCTCCGTAGAGGAGGTCGTTGCCGGTGCCGCCGTCCACGCGGCTTCCCTCACCGTCGGCCTGGATCGTGTCGTTGCCGTCCTGGCCCCAGGCGCGCCCCTTGCCGTGCACGGTGATGTTGTCGTTGCCGGGGCCGCCGTAGACCAGGTTGGCGTCGAGGTCGCCGGTGTGGGTCGACGTGTCCTTTCCGGCGCCCAGGTCGATCATCGCCGGGTAGCTGTACAGACTGGGGCGGTCGTCGTAGGTGACGTCGTCGTTGCCGTCGCCGAGTTTCATGGTCAGTGCTACGTGCTCCTGGGCGTCATCCCCGAGGTACAGCTCGCAGGAGATTTTGGTGCGGTCCGCGGGGTCGGGGTGGCTGCAGAAGTCCCCCGGGCCGTCGATCGGGACCACGTCGTCGATGGAGTAGAAGAAGACGACTGACATGCCGCCGTCGCTCACCACACTGACCTTCACCTTGTTGGCCTGGCCCTGCGCCGCCGTGTAGATCAAGGACCGGCCGTCAGGAGCTTTCGTCACGCTGGCCGCCGGTTCCGCAGCACCGGCGGTGGCGGGCAGGGCGACCAGGGCGGTCAGTCCGGTGGTGACGGCCAGGGCGAGGGCTGAGGCGGTGCGGAGCACCTTGCGGCTTATGGAACGAGAGGGCATTGCACAACCTTCATGAGGAACAGGCGAATTGCAAGACGCCTAGGTGACTCGCGACGAGCACGGAGGGTTGTGCGCAAAGAATCCTCACAGCGTTGCCGGAGTGATTGACGAGCAGGGTGGTGCGATCTACCTTCTGATCGACTTTCCGAACCGCGTTCGAAATCTCGACCAATAGCCGGCGCCAATTAACCAGCCTGGCTACGTACTTCAAGTCCCCGCACCCGCTTGGAGACAAAGATGAGCGCAAGACCCCAGCCGTCCCGCCGTCTCTTCCTCGGCATGGCAGCAACAACCCCCCTGGCCATGTCCGGCGTGCTGACCCTGGGCTCCGGCACGGCCCACGCGGCCGACTCGGCGTACGTGATGTGCTACTTCACCGAGTCGACGAGCCTCGGCCTGGGCACGGACTACGGCCTCCACCTGGCCGTCAGCACAGATTCACTGAACTGGACACCGCTGAACCAGAACGACCCCGTGGCCACCCCCACCGCGGGCGCACTCGGCCTGCGGGACCCGTTCCTCATGCGGAAGCAGGACGGCACGTTCGTCGTCATCGCGACCGACCTCAAGGGCACGGACTGGTCGTACAACAGCCAGTACATCCACGTCTGGGACTCGGCCGACCTGCGCACCTTCACCGGCTACCGCCGCCTGAAACTGCACGACATGACGACCCACAGCTGGGCACCCGAGGCGTTCTGGGACGCGGGGCGGGGTCAGTACGCGGTGATCTACTCGTCGGTCAACTCCAGCGGCCACAACGTGATCATGGTGAACTACACGAGCGACTTCGTGACGGCGTCGGCACCGCAGGTGTTCTTCGACCCGGGCTACGACGTGATCGACGGCAACATGGCGGTAGGGGTCAACGGCTACTCCTACCTGTTCTACAAGAAGAACCAGACGCTGGTCTCGGCCCGCTCGACGTCCCTCAACCCGGGCAGCTTCACGGAGTACAGCGCGGGGGTGGCGCACGGGGGTACGGAGGCGCCGACGGTCTTCAAGTCACTGACGTCGAGCACGTGGTACCTGTGGGGCGACACGTACACGCCGAACGGCGTCTTCTACGCGTGGCAGTCGTCCGACCTGGCGTCGGGCACCTGGACGGCACTGGACCAGAAGACGTACACCCAGCCGGTCAACTCCAAGCACTGCGGCATCGCGACGATCACGACGACCGAGTACAACAACCTGCTGACGAAGTGGGGCTCCCCGGCCTGGAACCGCCTCAAGTCGTACAACTACCCGGCGCGTTACGTCCGCCACGCCGGCTTCGTGGGCCGCATCGACGAGTACCCCTTCGACCTGTACACCGACTCGGAGTGGAAGCTCGTCCCCGGCCTGGCCGACAGCACGGGCGTCTCGTTCCAGTCGGTCAACTACCCGACGCGCTATCTGCGGCACTACAACTACGCCCTCCAACTCGACGTGAACGACGGCACGTCGACGTTCGCGGGGGACGCGACGTTCTATCGGACGGCGGGGTTGGCGGACAGTACGTGGTCGTCGTTCCGGTCGTACAACAACCCGACGCGGTACATACGGCACTCGAATTACGTACTGCGGATCGATCCCATCTCTACGGCTACTGAGCGGCAGGACGCCACGTTTCGCGTGGGGTACTGAGGCTGGGGCTGTTGCCGGGCCTGCCGCGCGTCAGCGTTTGGTGGTGTGGTCCAGGATCGCGGCGGCGAGGGGCGCGTGCACCGCACGTGGGAGTGCGTGCCCCATGCCGGGGATGTCGACGACGCGTGCGCCCTGGATCGCCTGGGTGAGGTGGCGGGGATGCGGCGGCGGGAAGACCGGTTCGGCGGGAGCGGAGATGACGAGGGTGGGCACCGCGGTCCGGGCGAGCTGCTCGGTGCGGTCCAGGTCGGAGGCGTCGGCGCGGGCATGCGCGGTGCTGGTGGCGTAGTGCCCGGTGTGCGCGATGACCTTCCGCTCCAGGGCGCGGGCGTACTCGGCGTCGAAGGGGAGCTGATCCCCGCCCAGTACCCGCCAGTGCTCGACCCGCCGTTCCAACTCTGCTTCCAGGCCGAGGTCCGCCACCGGGCGGGACCACATCTCCAGCAGGCGGGGGGTGATCCCCGGGAGTTCCTCGGGCGGGGTCAGGGTTCCGTCCGGCTGAACGTACGGGACGGTGCTGAGCGCGCCCGTGCCGATCAGGGTCGCGCTGAGCAACCGGTCGGGATGGTCGGCGACGAGGAGTTGCGCGAGCATGCCGCCCATTGACATACCCACAACGTGGGCGCGTCGGACGTCGAGGGCGTCCAGCACGGCGAGGGCGTCCTCCGCGAGTTCGCTGAGGGGATAGGGCCGCTGGTCGAAGGCCCAGGTGGAGCGCCCGGTGTCGCGGTGGTCGTAGCGGATCACGCGATGGCGCGAGGTGAGCATGTCCACCAGTTCGTCCGGCCAGCCCAGGCCGGATGCCTGCGCACCCATGATCAGCAGCAACGGAGACGCGGCGGCGGCACCACGGTCTTCCCCCCAGAGGCGTACACCGGGTGCGGCGTCGACGAAGTGTTCCATGATGCCCCTCCTGCAGGAGACTACAGCAAGACGAGACGTATCGTATCGCTAAATGCATGCCTGCGTGCCCTCGCGCCTGCTGCACCGCGCCGCAGATGGCTACCTGGCCGTCCCCGGCTGAGCCAGGCGGCCAGGCGGCAGTCGAGTCTCCGCCCGCGACCGTCGATACCGTCCCCGCCGCTGCCGCTAGCGTCGGTCGCCCCAGCCGACGATCCCCCAGGACCCATGAGCGAACAACCCGCACAGCCCGTCATCGACACCCACGTCATCCTCCGCGACGGCGGCATGATCCTCATGTCGCAGCGCGGCAGCCCCTACGGCCGCCACCGGTGGCACATGCCCTCGGGCAAGCTCGACGAGGGTGAGCCCTTGAGTGTCGGCGCCGCCCGGGAGTTGTTCGAGGAGACGGGCGTGACCGTCGACCCCGCCCACCTTCGCCTCGTACACGTCGTGCATCACCATCAGGACGGGGAGGGCGAGCGGATCGGCTTCTTCTTCGAGGCCACGGAGTGGGAGGGAGCGCCCCGCAACCGGGAACCCGAGAAGTGTCTCGCCCTCGAATGGTTCAGCGTGCACGATCTGCCCGACGACATCATCGAGTATCCCGAAGCCGGCCTGCTCGGCTACCTGAACGGCGTCAACCGCCTTACCGAGCACGGCTGGGGGTAGGTGTCGGGGCAGGCGGCTCCGCTCCCGGGCCATGGCCGAGACATCGGCGGATGCCGCCCGCAGGTCAGATCTGGTTCTCGCCGCCGTCGACGTACAAGTTGGCCCCGAGGACGTAGCTGCTCTGCTCGGAGGCCAGGAAGGCCACCACCGCGGCGACTTCCTCCGGCCGCCCCATCCGGCCCATCGCCACGCCCGCGGCGAGACTCACCTTGGCGTCGGCCGCCTTCTCCTCGCCGAAGACGGTCGTGATTCCGGGAGTGTCGATCGGGCCCGGTGAGACCGCGTTGACCCGGATGCCACGGCCCTTTAGTTCATTGGCCCAGGTCCGCGCGTAGGACCGGACGGCGGCCTTCGACGCCGCGTACGCGCCGAACGCCTCCGAGCCGTTGTCGGCGGCGGTGGAGGCGTTCAGGATCACCGAGGCGCCGTCGTTGAGCAGTGGCAGCGCCTTCTGCACGGTGAACAGGGTGCCCCGCACGTTGACGCCGAAGATCTGGTCGACGTGGTCCTCGGTGGTCTGTTCCAGACTCGCGAACGAGAAGCTCGCCGCGTTCGCGAAGACCACGTCCAGACCCCGGCCCCGGGCGCGGACCGCGTCGTACAGCCGGTCCAGGTCCGCCAGGTCCGAGATGTCACCCGCCACCGCGGTGGCCCGTGCCGAGCCGATGGTCGCGACGGCCGCGTCCAGCTCGGTCTTGCGCCGACCGGTGACGAACACGTGTGCGCCCTCGGCCGCCAGCCGTAATGCGGTGGCCAGGCCGATCCCGGTGCCGCCACCGGTGACGACGGCGGTCTTGCCCTCAAGCTGTCCCATGCTGCCCATGCCAATGACCTCCCCAAAGTTCAGTACCGATCGGTACTGATTGTCGACGAATGAGACCGTAGCACCTTCGGGCCAACTTTCGCACCGACCAGTACAGAAGAGGTAGGATCGACCGCATGGAGAACCAGCGGAAGGCGCCGATCGGTCGGCCCAGGGGCTTCGACGCCGACGAAGCCCTCGAACGCGCCGTGCACGTCTTCTGGGAACAGGGCTACGAAGGCGCCAGCCTCACCGACCTGACCAACGCCATGGGCATCACCCGCACCAGCATGTACGCGGCCTTCGGCAACAAGGAGGAACTGTTCCGCAAGGCGCTGGACCGCTACACCGAGGGCCCCGCCTCGTACGCGGCCCGCGCCCTGCAAGAGGCGACCGCCCGGGAGGTGGCGACGGCCTTCCTGAACGGCTCCGTCCGGGCCAGCACCCGCCCCGGCTGCCCCACCGGGTGCCTCGGTGTCCAGGGCGCCCTCGCGGTCGGCGAACCGGGACGCGGCGCCCGCGACACCCTCAGCGCCTGGCGCGACGAGGCCGTCTCCTGCCTCCGGCACCGGTTCCAACAGGCCGTCGACGAAGGCGACCTGCCCCCGGACACCGATCCCGGACTGCTCGCCCGTTACCTCATGACCGTGGGGAACGGCATCGCCGTCCAAGCCGCCGGCGGCGCCGGCCGCGACGACCTCCAGCGGGTGGCCGACATGGCCCTGCGGAACTGGCCGCCCGCCTGAACCAGCCACCAGGACCGACATCCATCGGCGGACAAGCGGATAATCGGTTGCCTGTTGGCGATGGTGGTCGATGCAATGACCGGCATGGTCACCCCGGCTCGCCCGAACGCGCCCTCAGCCGCCGCAGAGCGGACCGACGGATCACCCGTCCGTATCGGCGCTCTCGCTCCACTGACCCGGCCCGGCTGGGTCGAAGCCGGTCAACACCTGCTCTCCGGGCTGGAGTTGGGCGTTCGTGACGTCAATGACGTCGGCGGGATCGCCGGACGGCCGCTCGAACTCGTGGTCCGGGACACCGCGGCCGATCCGCAGCGGGCCGCCGCTGCCGTGGACGAGCTGGCTCGGCTGGGCGTCGCCGCCCTCGCCGGCGAGTATCACAGCGTCGTCGCCCGCGCCGCTGCCGCCAGGGCCGACGCCCTCGGCCTGCCGTACCTCTGCTCCTCGGCCGTACTCGACGCGCTCACCGATCAGCCGACGGAATGGGTCGCGCGGCTCTCCCCGCCGCAGTCCCGTGGGTGGCAGGTCTACTCCGATTTTCTCCTCGGCGCGGGGCATCGCCGTATCGCCGTGGCGGTCCAGCCGAGTGTGTACTGGGCCTCCGGGACGCGCATCCTGCGGGACCACCTCGCTCCACGCGGCGGCAGCGTCGTCGAAATCGACATGAGCGCGCTCACGCCTGCGGACGTGTGCGACGAACTGCTTCGCAGTCGTGCGACAGCCCTTCTGCTGCTCGTCGGGCACCCGGAGCCCGCCGTGCCGATCGTCCAGGCCGTCCGCCGCGACCAGCGTCTCGCCGGGATCCTGATCGGTGCACCGGCCGGGCAGCCGGAGTTCGCCGAATGGGCGGCGCTGCTGGGCGAGGACGGCGCCGGGGTGCCGTTCCTGCGCTACCTGCCCGAGACCCTCACCCCACTCGGTGCACGAGTCGAGAAGGTCCTGCGCGAGCGGCTGGGCTCCGCTCCCTCCTTCGTCGCCTTCGAGGGCTACGACAGCATCGCCGTCCTCACCGATCTGTTCCGTTCTCACGGCACGGACCGGGCGGCGTCCTGGGCGAGCGTCGCGGTCGAGGGCACCCGCGGGCGGATCCAGTTCTCCCGTACGCCGGGCAGCAGCGTGTGGCAGTGGGACCGGCCGCCCGTCCAAGTCGTCGATCGGGAGGCGGCTAAGCCCGATGAACCCGCTCGTTTTCGCATCCTGCATGCCGGATGAGACAGCCAGGCACTGGAGACTCCCCCTGAAAACCCCTAAAGCCCCTTGTTAAGGTGCGCCGATGTCATCGATCAGGAAGATCCAAGTCACCTTCGACTGCGCGGAGCCCGAGCGCGTCGCCCGCTTCTGGTGCGAGGTGTTGGGGTACGTCGTACCGCCGGCCCCTGAGGGGTTTGCGACTTGGGCCGATTACGAGCACTCCCTGCCGCCCGAGCAACAGGGTGCGGGGTTCGTCTGCAGTGATCCCACGGGCGTCGGCCCGCGCCTGTATTTCCAGCGCGTCCCCGAGGGCAAGGTCGTCAAGAACCGGGTGCATCTCGACGTGCGGGTCGGCACCGGGCTCGTCGGTGAAGAGCGGCTCGCCGCACTCGAAGCCGAGTGTGCGCGGCTGATCCCCCTCGGGGCGACACGTGAGCGACTGCTGCTCGCCGACGAGTACAACGAGTCGTGCCTCGTGATGCTCGACGTCGAGGGCAACGAGTTCTGCCTCGACTGAGACCCACCTGCCCCACCTGCCCCACCTGCCCCACGCACATCGGCCCCGGCGTTTCGGCCATTCCCGGACCCGGGGTCGATCCGTGTCCCCCAAGGGTCGATGCATCGTCCACTCGGCGTGCGTCGCGCGATCGTACGGAATCCGCTCCGTCTCAAATACGTGTGTTCGATATCGCGGTGACCCTCGTTGACCCGTGCGTCGTCAGTTCGTTCGCAACGACCGTGCAGGGGAGCGCAGTTGACATCCGTTGACACCGAGAACACACGCCCCGAAGACACCCGACCCGAAATTCCCCCGCCGCCACCCGCGGAGATCGTCTACAGCGGCGAGCACTCGATCAACCCGCTGGGCAACGTGTCCTTCCGGCAGCTGTGCGCCAAGTTGCCGTCCGTGCTGCGGGGCATCGCGCGGATGGCCTGGCAGCTCGACCGGACCGCCGTGGTCCTGCTCCTGGCCTGCCAGGTGGTCACCGGCGTGGCCGCGGCGGTTCTCCTGGCCGCCACCGGTCGTGCCATGCAGCCGATCCTCAGCGGCGGCGCCGTTTCGGACCGGCTCCACCAGGCCCTGCCCGCCCTGCTCGTGGTGGCGGGTGCCGCCGCCTGCGGACGGGTCGCCGGCGCTGTGGCCTCGTACGCCGACCGGAGGATCACACCGCCGCTCACGACACGTGCCGACACCGCCCTGGTCGAGGCGGTCTGCCGGGTCGAGGCCGCCGCGTACGCGCAGGACGGCTTCGCCGACCGGCAGGAAGCGGCGGAGATGGGGGTGGTGCGTACGCACGTCATGGTCAATGACGCCCAGCGGTTCATGTCGGCCCTGATCAGGATGGTCGCGGCCAGCGGAGTGCTGTCGGTGCTGCATCCACTGCTGGTGCCACTGCTCGTCCTGGCCGTGCTGCCCGCGGGCGTCGGCGCCGTGCTCTCCGCCCGCGTCGACTACGAGATGCACTACGCGAACGTCGCCGACCGCAACGTCCGTCACATGATGCGCTGGTGGGCCACGACGCCCAAGCACGGTGACGAGGTCCGCGCCAACGGGATGACCGGCTACCTGCTGTTCTGGTACCGCGCGCTGTCCGAACGTATCGACCGACGGCTACGGGCCGTCGCCCCGCGCACCCTGGGCATCGCGCTGGTGTCCTCCCTTGTCGGCGGGCTCTTCCTCGTGCTGACCTGGGCAGCGCTCGCCTGGCTGGCCGTGACGGGGAGGATCGACCTCGCTGTCGCCGCCCTGGCCGTCGTCGCCGTGCAGACCACCCTGGCCGCGCTGTCCCAGGTCGTCATCAACGGCGCCGCCCTCTTCCACACCAGCCTCTACCTGACCGACATGCAGGCCTTCCTCGACGACGCGGCCCAACGCGCCCCCCAGCGCGGCGAGTTGGGAGTCGGCCTCCCGGTCGAGGAGATCCGTCTCGACGAGGCGGTGTACCAGTACCCGGGCAAGGAGCGCCCGGCCGTCGACGGGGTCTCACTCACCTTCCGCCGGGGCGAGATCGTCGCCATCGTCGGCGAGAACGGCTCGGGCAAGTCGACGCTGCTCCGTCTGATCACCGGGATCTACCTGGCGGACAAGGGGAAGGTGACCTGGAACGGGGCGGATCTGGCAGCGGTGGATCAGGATGCGGTGTGGGCCTGCACCGGACTGGTCCCGCAGCTCTTCGCGCAGTGGCCGTTGCGCGTACGGGAGAACGTGACCCTCGGCCAGCCCCGCTCCGCGGACGACGCTCCCGTGTGGGAAGCCGTCGACGCCGTGGGCATGCGCGAAGCCGTCGAGGATCTCCCGAACGGGATGGAGACCCTGCTCGCCCGCGAGGTGTTCGGCGGCGCGGAGCTGTCCGGCGGTCAGTGGCAGCGGCTGGCCTGCTCGCGGGCCCTGTACCGCCTGCCGCAACTCCTGATCCTGGACGAGCCGACCTCGCAGATGGACCCGCGCGGTGAGCACAAGATCTTCGAGGAGATCAAGCGCGTCGCCGCCGACCGCATCACCATCGTCGTGACCCACCAGCTGGAGAACACGAGGATCGCCGACCGCGTGGTCGTGATGGAACACGGACGGGTGACCGAACAGGGCGAGTACGAGGATCTCGTCCACGCCGACGGTCTCTTCGCGGAACTCCTGCGCCTCGCCAAGGACCGGTAGGCCTCACCAAGGAACGGTAGGAGGACCGGTAGGAGGAACGGTTCCCGCCCTCGGCCGGAGCATGGTCATCAGGACACCTTGGCCGAGGGCGCGTCCGGAAGTTGCTCGCGCAGGCGCTGCGCCTCCTCGAACAGGGCGTTCGTGCGGTTGGCCAGCACGCCGCCCAGCAGCAGCTCCGGGGTGTAGAGGGACCGTGCGGCGGCGGCCACCTCCCTTGCGGTCAGGGCGATCTGGCTGATGTCGGTGCGGCGGATCTCGTCGATCGAGCTGGCCCAGACGACGCGTCGCAGATTCGCCCACGCCATCGCGCTCATGCACATCGAGCAGGGCTCACCGGTGGTGTAGAGGGTGGTGTCGGCCCAGCCCTGGTTGCCGTTCCGGCGTACGTAGTCGTTCATGGCGACCACCTCGCCGTGGAACATCGGGTTGTCCGCCCCGGTGTTGACCCCGCTCCCCAGCACCTCGCCGCTGCGGGTGCCGACGATCACCGCGCCGAACGGCCAATAGGGGTTCTTCCGGGCCTGCTCGATGGCCAGCCGCATGTACCGCTCATGCGTGAACCGCTCATCCGGGCGGACCTGGCTCTCCGGAACCTCGGAGCGAGCTACCTCGGGGCGCGGAAGCGCGAACGGCACCGCGGCCACCCCCGCCGCCGCACTTCCCCACCGACCCAGGAACCGACGCCTGCTCGAGTCCACACGCTTCTCCTCGCCCGATGCCGATGATGTCGGCTGATGCCGATGATGCCGACCGCCCCGCACGGCAGCCGAGTCAACACAGTCATCACAGACGGTCCCCCGTCGCGCCCGGACTCACACGCTCCCTCACTCCAACACAGGCAACAGCTCCGGCAGATGCCCGTCCGAAACAGCCGCCGCCTGCTGCCGCTCCTCCGAGACCTCCCCGTACAGGGTGGTCCGGGGCCGAGCAGGCCGCCCCGCCGCCTCCGCCACCCCGATCAGGTCCTTCACCGACTTGTACGAGCCGTACGACGACCCCGCCATCCGCGAAATGGTCTCCTCCATCAGCGTGCCGCCCAGGTCGTTCGCGCCCGAGCGGAGCATCTCCGCCGCGCCCTCGGTCCCCAACTTCACCCAGCTCGTCTGGATGTTGGGGATGTGCGTGTGCAGGAGCAGGCGGGCCATCGCGATGACCGCCCGGTTGTCGCGCATCGTCGGGCCGGGGCGGGCGATGCCGGCCAGGTACACCGGCGCGTTGGTGTGGATGAAGGGGAGCGTGACGAACTCCGTGAAGCCGCCCGTCTGTTGCTGGATACGGGCCAGCGTGCGGAAGTGGCCCAGCCAGTGGCGGGGCTGGTCCACATGGCCGTACATCATCGTCGAGGACGAGCGGATGCCCAGCTCGTGTGCCGTCGTGACGACCTCGATCCACGTCGCCGTCGGCAGCTTGCCCTTGGTCAGGACCCAGCGGACCTCGTCATCGAGGATCTCCGCCGCCGTGCCGGGGATCGTGTCGAGGCCCGCTTCCTTCGCGGCCGTCAGCCACTCGCGGATCGACATCCCGGTACGGGTCGCGCCGTTCACCACCTCCATGGGTGAGAACGCGTGTACATGCATCCCGGGCACCTTCTCCTTCACCGCGCGCGCGATGTCGAAGTACGCCGTGCCGGGCAGGTCGGGGTGGATGCCGCCCTGCATACAGACCTCAACTGCCCCCACGTCCCAGGCCTGTTGGGCGCGGTCCGCCACCTGGTCCAGCGACAGCGTGTACGCGTCGGCGTCCGTGCGGCGCTGGGCGAAGGCGCAGAAACGGCAGCCGGTGTAGCAGACGTTGGTGAAGTTGATGTTCCGCGTGACGATGTACGTGACGTCGTCCCCGACGGCCGACTTCCGTACGTCGTCGGCGACTTGGCACAGTGCGTCCAGCGCAGGGCCGTCCGCGTGGAAGAGGGCCAGTGCCTCGTCGTCGGTCAGGCGCGTGGGGTCGTCGGCCGCCGTCGCCAGCGCCGACCGTACGTCCGTGTCGATGCGCTCCGGTACCATCCCGGGCGCCGCCGCCTCCCGCAGGGCGCCCCAGTCGCCGTACACCTCGTCGAAGTCGTCGCGCCGGTCGGACGTACGGCCGTCGGTGTCGATCGTGGAGTGGAGATCCGTACGGCCCGACGCCACGAACACCTCCTCCGGCTCCTGCCACGGGTGGCCCTCGACGACCGCGTCCTCGCGCGCGAGGCCCGTCTCCGGGTCGGCCAGTGCCCGTACGTGCGGGAGGAGGCGCGGATCCAGCCACGGCTCGCCCCGCTGCACGAACTCCGGGTACACGCAGAGGCGTTCGCGCAGTTCGAAGCCGACTGCCGCTGATTTGGCGGCCAGTTCCTCGATCTGGGGCCAGGGGCGTTCCGGGTTGACGTGATCGATGGTGAGCGGGGAGACGCCGCCCCAGTCGTCGATACCGGCGGCGATCAGGCGCTCGTACTCGGAGTCGACCAGGTTGGGCGGGGCCTGCAAACACGCGCTCGGGCCCAGCAACAGCCTCGCCACCGCCACCGTCGCGACCAGCTCGTCCAGTTCCGCGTCCGGCATGCCGCGCATCGCGGTGTCCGGCTTGGCGCGGAAGTTCTGGATGATCAGTTCCTGGATGGAGTGGTAGGCCCTCGACACCTTCCGCAGCGCGAAGAGCGACTCCGCGCGCTCCTCGTACGTCTCGCCGATGCCGATCAGGATCCCGCTGGTGAAGGGGACGGACGAACGGCCCGCGTCCTCCAACACCCTTAGCCGTACGGCGGGTTCCTTGTCCGGGGAGCCGTAGTGCGGGCCGCCCGGCTCGGACCAGAGGCGGGTCGCCGTCGTCTCCAGCATCATGCCCATCGACGGGGCGACGGGCTTCAGACGCTGGAAGTCGGTCCAGGACATCACCCCGGGGTTGAGGTGGGGCAGCAGGCCCGTCTCCTCCAGGATGCGGATCGAGATGGCGCGGACGTACGCGATCGTGTCGTCGTAGCCGTGCGCGTCGAGCCACTCGCGCGCCTCCGGCCAGCGGTCCTCGGGCTTGTCGCCGAGGGTGATCAGGGCTTCCTTGCAGCCGAGGGCGGCGCCGCGACGGGCCACGTCCAGGACCTCGTCGGGGGACATGAACATGCCGTGCCCGGCCCGGCGGAGCTTGCCGGGCACGGTCACGAAGGTGCAGTAGTGGCACTTGTCACGGCAGAGGCGGGTGAGGGGGATGAAGACGCTCTTCGAGTACGTGATGACGCCGGGGCGGCCCGCCGCCTCCAGGCCGGCGTTCCGGACGCGGGCCGCGGACGCGGTGAGGTCGTCGAGGGCCTCGCCGCGGGCCTGGAGCAGCACGGCCGCCTCGTTGACGTCGAGGGCGACGCCGTCACGGGCGCGTTTCAGGGCGCGACGCATGGAGTTCTCGGTCGGGCCGGTGGCGCCGGGGCGCTCGGTGGGGCCGGTTCCGGAGGTCTCGGGAGTCGTCATCCTTCGAGCATACGATCGATGTGATCAGGTCTTGCAGGGACCGCCCTGTCCGTTCGGGCGGCCGAACGTTACAGGGCGGCACTGGCGACACGGGGCGGCACGGGCAGCCATGGCCCGCCGAGCCACAGATCCCGCTGAGCTACAGATACGGGGCGTACGCGTCCAGCAGGCTCAGCGCCTCCGCCTCGCCGACCGGCGGCAGCTGTACCACGGCCTCCTCGATCCCGAGGTCGGCGTAGTGCGCGAGCTTGCCCGGGGTCGGCTGGATGGCGTACGGGACGACCTGGAGGGCGGCCGGGTCGCGGCCCGCGTCGGCCCACACCGACCGCAGTACGGGCAGCGACTCGGTCAGGCCGCGCCCGCCGATCGGCAGCCAGCCGTCGGCGTACTCGCTGATGTGCGCGAACAGTTTCGGCCCCGCCGAGCCACCGATCAGGGTGCGTGGTCCGACGACCGGCCCGCGCGGCTTCTGCACCGGCTTCGGGTACGCCGTACTCGCCCGCACACTCCCGAACTCGCCCTCGTACGCGGTCGGTTCGTCCGACCACAGGGCGCGCATCAGCGCCATCCGGTCCCGGATCAGCGCGCGCCGCGTACGCCATTCCACCCCGTGGTCGGCGGCTTCCTCGACGTTCCAGCCGTAGCCGAGGCCGAGGGTGAAGCGCCCGCCGGACAGATGATCCAGGGTCGCGATCTGCTTGGCGAGGTCGATCGGGTCGTGCTGGGCGACGAGCGTGATGCCCGTGCCGAGGGCGAGCCGCTCGGTGACGGCGGCGGCCTGGCCGAGCGCGACGAAGGGGTCGAGCGTACGGCCGTACTCGGGCGGCAGGTCGCCGCCCGCCGGGTACGGGGTGGTTCGCTCGACCGGGATGTGCGTGTGCTCGGGCAGGTACAGCCCGGCGAACCCGCGCTGTTCCAGCTCACGGGCGAGGCGGGTCGGGGTGATCGTCTCGTCGGTGAGGAAGATCGTGACGGCTAGGCGCATGTCCATATCTGTACCGGGCGGCACGCCGTCTGTCCATACCGACCAGTCGGCATTGCCCGGCGGCGGGGGTTCGGGACGGATGTGCGCTGCGCGCTCGAAAGATGGCGATTCCCCTGTCTTGTACGGGCGTTCACTCCCGGACCCGAGAGTGGCTATGAAGGTGCTACACGCCACCACTGCGTCACCCACGTCACATCGCCCACGTCATACCCCGACACTCTGGGAGCAGCAGCATGTGCGAAGACGACCACGGAACCGGCACGGGAAACGGGCTGGCCAGACGCGCCCTCTTCGTGACGGGAGCCGCCGCCGCGCTTACGTTGGGAAGCGTGACCTTCTCCGATGGCAACCCGGCGGCCGCGACCCCCGGCACCGAGACGAAGACGGTACGGGGCACACTGCCCACCGGCTCCCCAGACTTCGTCTATCTCCCCGTCGAAATCCCTGAGGGCGTACGGGAGTTGAAGGTCGCGTACAGCTACGACCGCCCGTCCGTCCCGGCCGGCACCGCGGGCAACGCGCTCGACATCGGTGTCTTCGACCAGCGCGGCACCGAACTGGGCGGCAAGGGCTTCCGGGGCTGGTCGGGCGGGGCGCGCACGGAGTTCTTCGTCCGCGCGGACGACGCCACCCCCGGCTACATCCCCGGCCCGGTGAAGGCCGGCACCTGGCACATCGCGCTGGGCCCCTACACGGTCTCGCCGCAGGGGCTCTCGTACGAGATCACCATCACGCTGGCCTACGGCGAGCCCGGCGAGGTCGTCGACCCGGTCTACCCGCCCGAGCGCGCGAAAGGACGGGGCCGGGCCTGGTACCGGGGCGACTGCCACCTGCACTCCTGGTACTCGGACGGCCGCCGTACCCCGGCGGAACTCGCGGCTCTCGCCCGGGCGGCGGGCCTGGACTTCATCAACTCGTCCGAGCACAACACCCAGTCGGCACACGCCCATTGGGCCGACGAGGCGGGCGACGACCTCCTCATCATGCTGGGCGAGGAGGTGACGACCCGGAACGGTCACGTCGTCGCGCTCGGCATCGACCCAGGCACTTTCGTGGACTGGCGGTACCGCGCCCGCGACAACCGCTTCGGCAAGTACGCGCGCCAGATCCGGAAGGCGGGCGGCCTGGTCGTCCCGGCCCACCCGCACGCCACCTGCGTCGGCTGCAACTGGAAGTTCGGCTTCAACGAGGCGGACGCGGTGGAGGTGTGGAACGGCTCCTACTCGCCCGAGGACGAGGTGGCGCTGGCGGACTGGGACGGCATGCTGGTCGCCTCTGTACGGGAACGGGAGGGCTCCTCGGGCTCGCGCGGCTGGATTCCGGCCATGGGCAACAGCGACGCCCACCGCGACCCCGACCCGGTGGGCGTCCCGCAGACGGTCGTCCTGGCCGACGACCTGACCCGGGAGGCGATCCAGGAGGGCCTGAAGGCAGGACGTTCCTACGTAGCCGAGTCCAAATCAATCACCCTCTCCTTCACGGCGTCCGGTCCGAAGGGCGAACACGCGGACATCGGGGGCCGGTTGAAGGTGTCGAAGGACGCCCCGGTGACGGTCCGCCTGGAGGTGTCCGGCGCCCCGCGCTGCACGGTCCGCTTCGTGACGGACCAGGGCGTGCTGTTCACGAGTGCGGTGCTGCCGGTGGCGGGCGCGGGGGTCGTGGAGTGGCGTACGACGGCTCAGTACGCGGCATACGTCCGGGCGGAGGTGCGGCACGAGGCCGTACTCGCACCTCTGCCCGGGGCGTTGGCGGCGTTCACAAACCCGATCTTCCTGGGCCGGTAGCGGGGTCGGGTCCGGTCAGGAGGCCTCGGTGCCGGACTTGCGGCGCCGTACGACGTACACGGCACCGGCGCCGAGGCCCACGGCGACGGCGCCGACGCCGGCGATCACCGGGAGGGCGGAGGAGGAGCCGGTGTGGGCGAGGTCGCCGGTGGGGGTGGGGTCGGGGGTGACCGGTGCGGTGCTACTGCCGGTCTGCGGGGTGGGGGTGCTGCCGCCTGTCCCGCTGGTCGGCGTGGACGTGGGCGTGGGGGTGGCTTCGCCGCCGCCGTCCTCACCAGTGTCGGTTCCGGGCTTGTAGATGCTGTAGCCCCAGTACTTCACGTACCCGCACAGACCCTCGTCCTCGGTGCCGGAGGAGTGGAGCGTGATGTAGCCGGACCCGATGACTTTGTCGTCCGGGTCGGCATAGGGGTAAGGGGGGAAGTCCTTTTCGACGCTCATGCGGAGGGCCAGAGTCACGGACCCGCGCGGAGCAACGTCGACAGGGGGCAGCCACCCCTCTGTCTCGTTCTCGTCCCAGGGGATTTCCGCCCAGGTACGGGACTTGGCGTCCCATCGCTGCATATTGACGTAGTCCTGATGCTCCAAGGGCGCGTCGGGCGCCTCCTCGTACGCGAATTTCATCACCTCGACAGCGACGCCCTTCACGGCGGTGTCGGAGCGGTTCTCCACCTTGACCGTGACACCGTGCCAGGCACCGCCCGCGACAAATTTCCTGGTCTCACCCGACACGGTGAAGTACATGATCTCGTCGTCCTTGCCCGGCTCGCTGGGGCACTCCTGCTCCCCATTGGTGGGCGAGGCGGACACGGACGGGGAGGCGGACACCGACGGTGAGGCACTCGCCGAGGACGACGCCGACTCCGAGCCGGACGGGGACGACGACGCGGATTCACTCGTCGCCGGCGCCGAGGCCGACGGACTCGGCGAGTCCGTGGCGTACGCGGTGCTCGCGACCGTTCCCGACAGCAACGCCGCCGGGATCAGCGTGGCGCCGAGCGCCAGGGCAGGGCGGGACAGGATGCGGCGAGATCTCATGAAGTTGCCCTCGGTGGAAGGAAGTTGACCTGCGGAGTAAGTGGCGTCAGGCATGGGTGCCCGTCCCGGACCTGCGGCGCCGTACGACGTACACGGCACCGGCGCCGAGGGCCACGGCCGCGCCGCCCACGCCGGCGATCACCGGAAGCGCCGAGGAGGAACCGGTGTGGGCCAGGTCGCCGGTGGGAGTGGTGTCAGAGGTGACCGGGGCGGTGCTGCTGCCGGTCTGCGGGCTGGGAGTGTTGCCGCCGCCGGTGCCACTGGTCGGCGTGGAGGTGGGCGTGGAGGTGGCTCCGTCACCGTCGCCCTCTCCGGTGCCCGTGCCGGGCTTGGCAATGACGAACGACCAGTTCTCCCCGTACCCACACACACCTTCGTCGCTGATGCCGGTAGGCATGGGTTCGAGCCAGCCGGACCCGATGTACTTGTCCTCGAAGTCCGGGAAGCGACCGTGGGGCCAGTCGGCTTCGACGCTCATACGGAGAGCAACGGCCGCGGTCTTGTGGGCTGCCAGGTCGACAGAGGGCAGCGAGCCGACCATCTCGCTCTCGCTCCACGGGATTTCCGCCCAGGTACGGGAGTCCGCGTCCCACCGCTGGATGTTGACGTACTGCTGTTGCTCCAACGGCGCGTCGGGCACCTCGTCGTAGGCCAGCTTCGCCAGCCTGACAACGACGTCCTTCAGAGCGGTGTCCGAGCGGTTCTCCATCTTGAGCGTGACACCGCTCCAAGGACCGCCCGGGACGAAGTTTCTGGTCTTGCCCGACATGGTGAGAGAGAGGATCTTGTCGTCCTTGCCCGGTTTGCTGGGGCACTGCGGACCAGTGGGCGACGCGGACACGGACGGGGAGACGGACGCCGACGGTGAGACGCTCGCGGAGGCCGACGCGGACGCCGAGCCGGACGGGGACGGCGACGCGGACTCACTCGACGCCGGGGCCGAGGCCGACGGGCTCGGCGACTCCGTGGCGTACGCGGTGGTCGTCGCGACCGTCCCGCACAGCAGCGCCGCCGGGATCAGCGCGGCGGCCACCGCTGCGGCAGGGCGCGCCAAAGCACGGCGAGATCTCATGAAGTAGCCCCCGGTGAAAGGAAGTCGGCAGCGCGAAGCGCACGTCGTCGCGCACGTTCTCGCGCAAGTTCTACTGACACCGGTGTGACCGCTGTGGCGGCCGGATGGTTGTGCCGGGAGGTCGAGCCCGGCACAACTCACGGCTCAGGCGGACGCCAGATCCGCCACCACCGCCGCGTGATCGGACGGCCAGATGCCCTCCACGACCCCGTGCCCGGCCCGCTCCACCTTGCGCACATGCCCGAGCCCGCCGCGCCCAGGAGGCCCGACGAAGACGTAGTCGATCCGCACGCTGGGCCCGAACCCGGCGGCGACGTACGGATTGGCGGCGTCCCAAGTAGCGGCGGGGGCCGCCGGATCGGCCAGTTCCCAGGCGTCGAGAAAAACCTGCCCCGGAACAGCCGGGGCCGTCTTGTAACCACCGAGCAGCCGGATCTCGTCGGAGTCGGGCCAGGCGTTGAAGTCGCCGGTGATGACGGGCGGGAAGGCGGTGCCGTCACGCCGCTTCGCCACGAACTCCGCGAGGGCGGTGACCTGTTGGCAGCGCACCGCCGAAGCGTGGGACGCGGAGGTGAGGTGAGTGGTGAAGAAGGGCACGTGATGGCCGGGGGCGGCGAGCCGCGCGTAGAGCGCAAGCCGTCCGTCGTCCAGCTCCTCCGGCGCCGGCAACCGCATCGCCTCGCTCTCGACGACGGGCCAGCGACTCAGCACCGCGTTCCCGACGTCGACCTTCGCGCCCCCGATACGCCGCTGCCAGCGCTCGGGGGCACCGGAAGGAGCCCAGGTCCAGTGCAGACCGAGCTCATCGGCAAGCCAGGCGGCAAGGTTCTCGCCACCGCATTCCCAGACCTCCTGAAGCCCGACGACATCCGGCCGCAGATCCCGTAACACGGACAGAATCGCCTTCTGCCGCGCCTCCCAGGGCCCGAACCGCCACCACAGGTTCCAGGTCACCACGCGCATACTCGCCACCGCCCACCCATCTCACCCAGCTCTTGCCCCTCTGGGAGACCATTCAAGAGCACGCGACAGCAGCGGCACGAGAGCAGGAGGCACAAGACCAACATGTCCCGCTTCACAGAGTTCAGATTCAAGGCCGCGACCACCTTCCAGCGCCGCATCGGCAACCCCGTCACCCGCCGCCTCCCCTTCCAGACCCTCCTGGAGACCACGGGCCGCACCTCGGGCCTCCCCCGCGTCACCCCGCTCGGCGGCCGCCGCATCGGCAACGAGTTCTGGCTGGTCTCGGAGTTCGGCGAGAAGTCCCAGTACGTACGGAACATCAAGGCGAACCCGAGGGTGCGGGTGCGGGTCGGCGGGCGCTGGCACGTGGGCACGGCCCACCTCCTCCCGGACGACGACCCGATCGCCCGGCTGCGAACACTGCCGAAGGTGAACAGCACGGGCGTACGGACCATGGGGACGAATCTGCTGACGGTGCGGGTGGATCTGGGGGAGTGAAAGAAGAAGTGAAGGGAGAGCAAGTGAAGGGAGTGGACAGCGTCCTGGGCGCACTGTCCGGTTCCCTGCGAGCAATGGACCTGGTGCCCTGGTGAGAACGGCCAACACAATTCGTCGAGGTGGGGAGGTCGGGCTGCGGTCAGGAAGGCAAACCTCGGGTGTTCTTGAGGACCGCACCATTGAAACCGGCTGTCAACAGGTTCTTCGCGCCGGTGAAGTCGGCGCCGGTAAGGTCCGCGTCACGGAGATCGGCCTCCCTCAAGTCCGCTCCGCGCAGGACCGCGCCCGGCAGACTGGCCCGGACGAGGCTGGCCCGCTGCAGACGGGCGTCCTCCATTTCGGCCCTGGTCAGATACGTGTCGTCGAAGTGCGCTCCGGCCGCCTGGATCCGCCTCAGGTCGGCTCGCACGAGGTGCGACCGCGCCAGATCCGCATTGGGCCGCCGTCGCCCTCACCTCCCAGGTCCCCGCCACCGAACCTGTCACAGGCTGGGCCTTCGTGAAGGACCTGGCGACCCACACCGGCGGCAGTCCGGCCACCACCCGCTGGGACACCGGAACCGTCCTGCGCATCGTGGCCCAGCTCGCCGGCGAGGACCTCATCAGCCGTATCCTCGCCCAACTCCCCTCCGGCTACGCCCTGCTGTTCGGCCGCGCCGAACTCACCCAGGCCGCCTGACAGCGCACGGAGACGGAACGCGCAGCACGCCACCGAACCCGCCCAACGGTCCCGTGGTGCATCCCGGCAAGGATCGAGGACGGGATGCCCCGCTTCAGCTCCGCGGTGATGTCCTGCGTGAGCACCGAGGTGTCGAAGACCCCGGCCGGAAGCGGCGGACTTGCTCGGATGAACCCGTGCAACGCCGCGCGACAACCGTCAGCGCGCGTGATCACGCGCGTGTCGGCGGCCCGCATCCCGTAGCGCCACGCGCACGGCCCACCTCCTGCCGGACGACGATCCGGTTGCGCGGCATGGGTCAACATGACGCAGAGCATGATGACCGCATGACAGTGAACATGACGATGAGCCTGCCCGACGAGGTGGCCGCCTTCGTGAAGGCCAAGGGAAACGCCTCCGCGTACACCGCCCGGATACTGCGCCGCCAGATGCTCTCCGAGGAGCTGGAAAAATCCGCGCGGGTGCGGGCCGAGGCCGGAATCATGACCAGCGCTGCGGAACCCGCCGAAACCGAGGACACCACGTTGGAGCGCTGGGCACGGGTGGCGGGCCGGTGAAGCGCGGACACGTCTACCAGCTTTCTTTCTCCGGAGGTCAGGCGCACGTCCTGGTGATCTCATCCGATGCACTGAACGCTCAGAACAAGACCGCCACCTGCGCACTGATCTACCCGCAGCAGGTGCGCGAGGCGACACTCGTCGACATTCCCGTCAGTGCCCCCTCTTCGGGCACCATCGTGCTCGGCGAGTTCCGCACTTTGTCCGCCCCTCGCTTCACCGAGGACCTGGGACCAGTGGACGAACGGGTCATGGGGGCCGTCGAGATCGGGCTTCGGCCCGCCTTCGACCTGTAGCTCCCCGATACGACTCAGAGCGGAAGTGGCTGTGGCTGAAGTGGCCGAAGTGGCCTGATTGTTGGCGCGCCGATCCATTGTGGCCGTACGCAAGCGAGCGCAGCATTCCCTCCGGTTCGGATCAAGGGGGAGACCATGATGGTGACGGCCTACGACAACGGTGCGCTGCCCGCCGCAGAGCGGGTTCCGCACTGGCACGACCACATGAGTCGTTCACTCGCGGCGTCCGACCTCTACGTCCACCGTCCGAACGAGTTCCGGGCGTCGATGAGATTCCTGGATCTGGGCACCGTGCAGGTGAGTCACCTGTCGTTGTCGACCATGCGGTTCCAACGGACCCCGAGGCTGATCCGCGAGAGCGACCCCGAACAGCTCTGTGCCGGGCTCATCCTCAGCGGCAGGCAGGCACTGTCCCAGCACGGCCGTGACGCCCTGCCCGGCCTGTACGACCTGGTCCTCTACGACACCTCCCACCCCCACCAGGGCTGGGTGTCCAACGGTGAGGGTCTCGCCGGGAACCTCGTCGTCCAGATCCCCAGATCCCTGCTCGCCCTGCCCATGAACCGCGTCCTCGGCCTCACCGCCGTTTCGCTGACCACGCAGCGCGGTGTGGCGGCGCTGCTGGCGCAGTTCATGCTGCGGCTGTCCCAGGACGCCGACCTGTTCCGGCCGACGGACGGACCCCGACTGGCCACCGTTCTGGTCGACCTGCTGTCCGCGACCCTCGCGCACGAACTCGACGCCGGACGCGCCCTGTTGCCGGAGAGCCACCAGCGCGTATTGGTCCTGCGCATCCAGGCGTTCATTCGGCATCACCTGGCCGATCCGGAGCTCAGCCCCGGACTTGTCGCCGCGGCCCATCAGATCTCCCTGCGCCAGTTGCACCGGCTCTTCGAGCAACAGGACACGACAGTGGGCGCGTTGATCAGGCGGCAACGCCTGGAGCGCTGCTGCCACGACCTGGCCGACCCGTCACTCGTCTCCCGCACCATCCACTCCATCGCCGCACGGTGGGGTTTCCGCCGCCCCGCCGACTTCACCCGCTCCTTCCGCGCCGCGTACGGAATGCCGCCCAGCGACTACCGCGCCCTCGCGCTCCCCGCCGGTACCCCGAGCCACATGACACCCGGCACGCAACGCTAGGCACTGGGCGCCGATCGCTAACGACCTTCCGGGCTGCGCCGCACAGGATGGCCGAGGAGCGGGGAGATCAGCTCCCCGTGTTCTCAGGAGGACGCCTGATGGCAAGTTCCAGAGTTTCCCGCAAGGTACGTCGCACGCTGGGCGTTTCCCTCGCCGCCCTCGGTCTGGCGGCCGGTGCCAACCTGGCCACGGCGACCCCGGGCAGCGCCGCCGCGGCGATCAGCTGCAGCGGCTGGGGCCACAGCAACAACGACTCCGGCGCGGGTTACTCCACGGGCACGTACGCCCTGAAGACCGGCCCCTACGCCGCTTGCGGCAACACCGGCCAGACGTACGCCGGGACCTACCTCTACTACCACTGCTACGTCGTCAACGACTACGGCAACACCTGGACGTACGCGCGTATCTCCGGCACCAGCACCGAGGGCTGGTTCTCCGACGACAACCTCGACGACGGCGGAGCAACCGCGGCCTGCTGACCCCGGCACTGCCCCACCGGCTCCGCGGGCCACGAACGTTCTCGACACGGGCGTACGGGCTATGGGGAAGGGTCTGTCGGCGGTGCGGGGGGGGGCGAAGCCCATGTACGGGCCGGACGACCCGTACATGGGCTTCGTCGATCTGTAGTGTCTGCTCGGCCAGTGGCTGCGCGCCGCATGTTCGCCGAGAAGGGGTGACGTTCTCAACATCAGCCGGACCATAGCCACGCGATCCGACTGCATGCTTCGAGCTCATAGAGGCTGCGACGCGACTGTTGATGTTCGTCGTGGACATTCCCACATACTTGGTGCCGTCGTTGAGGTGAATGGTGTAAACACCTGGCTGCTCAGGCACGTTGAATGTGCTGGCAGGTCCGCAATTTGAATTGGGTGTAGCTCTTCTCCAGGGACGGATGTCTGCAGCTCATGACAGGATCTGGCCTCGTGAGTGAGCGTTCGTTGTCGCCAGCCTGGCTGTCTTCGTGGACGAGTGCAGTCTCAGGCGTGCTGGGTGAGATGGCGTGGGAGTTCGAGCGAAAGCACGGTTTTCCCCCGGGTACCAACCTGATCCGTCTGACCGACCACGACGATCAAGACGTCGTGCGCGCTCTGGGCAGCGATGCTCGGGCACCCGAGGACCTGGTCACTTTCTACGGCAGCATCGGCGAAGTCGTATGGGAGGACGTCGGCAACGGCTACTTCATCCATCCTGCGCGTGACGTCCTTGAGCACCTCGCGGATTACGGGGCCGTCCGGGTCGGCGAGAGCCAGGAGCCGTGCGGGTTGGTGATCGGATCGGACGGGGGCGGCCTGTCCTACGTCGTGGGCCCTGACGGCTCGGTCCTCCGGACGCGGGCAGCCTCGCTGGATGAGCCTGAACTCGACAGGGTGGCTGACGACTTGCGCCACTTCCTGGAGCTGTTGGAGCGGTCCCTGGTCCGGTTCGTGGCCACGGGTGAACCTGGGTATCTCTAGTCTCCAGGCAGGCCGGTATCGCTTCGGCAGAACGGTGGGTGGCGATGGGCTCGTTGATCGAAGAACTCGAACAGCGGGAGTCGGCCGCCCGCGCGCGGGTGAAGCAACTCCGCTAGGAGATAGCGGAGTTGACTACCCTACTCGCGTCGGTTGAGCAGCGGCTGTCCCGATTGGAGATCGCCCGGGAAACGGTCACTGAGATCCTTGATGAGGCTGGCGAGCACTCCTCGACGGCCGAACGGACCGGGCAAGCGGAGGCAGAAACGCCGCCGTCGGCCTCCCGGTTCGGCGACGGTTCCCCGATCGGAGTACAGACGGTGCCGCCCTGGCGTCCGGGCCTGGACACCTCGGTGCTGCCGAACACCTATCAGGACCTCATCGAGGTGATCGCCGATGCCGGCCATCCGATGCGGGCGATGCAGGTGGCCGAGGCGGCCGGGCTGAGCGTGGACCGCTCCAAGGTCGAAGGGCTGCGGTCGAAACTGAAGAGGCTGGTGGAGCGCGGCTGGCTGACCGAGGACGGGCCGGGCAGGTTCACTCTGCCGTCCCGAGACGGCGGCGCGTGAAGGGATGGTGACCAAGAGGCTCTTCTCTCTACGGTCGGACGTGCCAACAACCAGTACCGCCGAGAGAAGAGCCCACGGTGGAACGCTACGACACGGCGCCGACACCTGACCTGTTTGCGCCCTCGACGAACTTGTACAACGCACTCGTCGCTGACCTTCATCACCCGGCCACCAGCCAACTCCCTCACCACGAGCTGGAAGAACTCCTTGACCACCGAGGGAGGTTACTGCTGCGCCAGCTCCTGCAGGACCACCTCGATCTGCGCGCCCTGCGCGAGGAGGAAGCCGCCCGCACTCACCCACCCGTGGTGGTTGGCCCGGACCGTCTGCCCCGCCCCCGTCTGGAACGGGGCCATCAGCGGCAGCTGGCCACACTGTTCGGAACCGTGACCGTGCGCCGGTGCGCATGGCGGCACCCCGGCACGACGAACGTCTACCCGGCCGACTCGGTCCTGTCGCTGCCGAAGCGGCGGCACTCGTACTCCCTGGCCCGGCTGGCCGTCCTGGAATCGGTCCGGTCCTCCTTCGACACCGCGACTGGGGCGGTCTGCCGCCGCTGCGGGCCGGTAATCGGCAAACGTCAGGTCGAAGACCTGGTCGTGGAAGCCGCCGTGGACATCGACGCCTTCTACCGCGCCCGGATCCCGACCCCCTGCATCGCCGGGACGCTGCTGGTGATCTCGGTGGACGGCAAGGGCATCGTGATGCGCCCGGACTCCTTGCGGCCCGCGACCGCCAAAGCCGCTGCCCGCCGGGGGCTCTTCCGCACCCGGCTCGCTGCCGGGGAGAAACCAGCCCGCAAACGCATGGCGACCCTGGCCGCCGTCTATGACGCCGAACCCGCACTGCGGCGCCCACATGATGTCATCGCTCCGCCCGGCGGACGACACGGACGGCGCAGCATTTAGCGCAGAGTCAATCGGTCGCCTCATCATTAGCAAGGGGAATTTCCACATCGAAATCGGAGAGCATACTCATCACTCTTTCACGCACCACCCCCGTCAAGAAGGGGAGAGAATTCATTAGTACAGTCTCCGACTCCATCAACTGTTCAAGAATCTGAAAGTACACTGCCCCGCGTGGCACCATGCCAGGAATTCCCATAACCATCTCAGCAAAACTGAAGCACCTTTTCACGAGATCCGAATTCGGCTCTGACTTTCTAAGTTCAGGCAGAAGGACAGGATACGCAAGACAGTCCAACAGGAATGCATAGATGTCCGATCCGGACTCTCGCACCGGAACTATGCCGCCAGGCGGAACTTCGTACATAGCCTCTACGAAGGATCTTGTTTCTGGAACCATCTTCAGCATAAGCGGGAGGACATCGTCCAGTTCGAACTTACTCATGCTTACTCTCACCTTTCGGAGCCGAAACCTCGGGAGAGATCAGATCACAGGGCCGGCCCGAGTGTAGCATTCGCTAAAGAACACACACCCCACCCCTTGCCCTTCCGGTGCCACACCAAACGGGTCTATCAGACTTTCGAGAGCACCCTTCGTTCCTTCTTCAAATCCGTAGTTATATACATCCACCGGGTAAGTGGCCACTCCTGCAGCGGATCCTACGATTCCAAAGGTCTTCGCAAATCCTCGCAGGTTTTTCGCTTCACCCACGGGCTTCGGGTCCTTGAATTCCACTTCAACAAATTCCTGCCCAGTCAACCCACTCAAGGCTGGCGTTCCGACAACCCCCGCCCGCCCCCTCTTCATCACCCTAGCCAAATCGGGATTTCCATTGACAAGCTTCCCAATTTTGCCCGTAACATCATTTGAATTCAAGGCATTCCACAACTCGGCAGCTTCCCGCTTGGCAATCTCCAAGTCGCCGCCAGAAAGGATATCCGCTCTGGGTTTCTTAGCATCACTTCGAGCCTTCTCATCCTTTTGCAGAAGATCACCAAGTCCTTTCATTGTATTCCAACCCTTTTCAAGATGCCACTGAGCACCCTTGCCCTTGAGTTCCCCCCCGGTGTTGAACTCCTGAATGAGTCCGGTAGCCAGCTTCCCATCACCAACAACGGACTTCGCGACAGGCTTTGAGTATATCTGTTGCAACATTCCCCGGAGTTTAGAGCTTTGCACCTCGGGGATAGCCGCCCTCGCCTTGGTAAGACCAGGGTTCGAATTGATCAGTGCCCTCTGCTTCCGCTGCGCAGCCTCCCCCTCCGGGTCATAGAGCCTGAGGCCGCTTGGATCGCTCTTGGTGATCGGGCTGGCGTTCGCGTACGTGTATCCGTTTATCTGGAGCGGGTCGGCGATATCCACGATCGGGTCCGCAGAGACAAAGCGCCCCGTCGACTGGTCGTACTCCCGAGCCCCGATGTGAGTGAGCCCAGTCGTGGCCGCATCGTCGATGCCCACGCCGAGATAGGTGTGGCGGTTGGGCCAGGCAGTGGCCGGGGCGCCACGGGATTCGCCGTACGGCTTGAAGGCGCGGCGTGTCAGTGGCTGGCCCGCGGATTCCTCGACGGCCGTGGTGGCCGTGCCGACGGGGTCGTTGAGAAGGACCGTGAGTTTGTGGCCGGTAGCCGTGCCTGCGGTGGTGCGGACGACCGTCGGGGCGCCCGGGTGGGAGTAGGCGCGGACGGCGCGGGTGATGGTGCCGGCGGTGTTGGCGGTCACCTCGGTTTCGCCGAGGAAGAGCGTGGCGCCGGACTTCGTGCGCTCCAGGAGACGGTTACCGCTCGCGTCGTAGACGTAGTCCGTACGGTCGGTGAGGGTCCAGCGCTGGGCAGTGGAGTTGTTGCAGGTGTAGATCTGGAGGGCGGTGCCCGATGCCGCGTTGGAGCTGGGGATGTCCAGGCAGCGGGCGGAGGCCGTGTTCTTGAGGCTTCCGTTGGCGCCGAGATTCCATTTCTGGGCGTCGGAGTTGTCGCAGGTGGAGAGCTGGACCGCGCCGCTGTTGGCAGTCCCGACGGCGGTGGCGCACTTGCCGAGCGCCTTGAGCTGGCCGTTGAGGCCCAGCGTCCACTTCTGGGCGTCGCCGCTGTTGCACGTGGAGAGCTGGATGACCGTGCCGTCGGCCGTGGCCGCGTTGCGGACATCGAGGCAGAACCCTCCCAGCCCGGTGATGGCGGCGGGGTTCTCTTTGCCGTCGGAGGCGGTGGCGAGCTTGCCCTGGGAGGTCCAGATGAGGGACTGGCCGGTGACGCTGCCGGGGCGGGCGGTTGTGTTGCCTGCGGCGTCGTAGACGTAGGTGCTGGTGACAGGGGTGGTGCTGGGCTTGGTGACCGTGCGAGAGGTCAGGAGGTGGGGCCGCGTGGTCGTGTTGGTGGTGCCGTATGTGTAAGCGGTGGTCGCCGTAGCAGTCGTCGCGCCGAGCGCGTGCTCGGTCAGCGACGTGCGGTTGCCGGTGACGTCGAACGTGTAGGCGTCCCAGTAAGCCGTAGAGCCGGTGGAGACCGTGCCCGAGGCAGGGGCCGTCCTGGAAAGGGAAGCCGTCAGATCACTGTCCGGGGCCGTGGTGTCCGTCGCGGTGTCGGAGGCCTCGGCGATGGGACCCGCGGAGGTCTGACCGTCCGTGCGGTAGCCCCAGTTGGTGCCGGAGGCGGACTTGCAGCCCGTACCGCCGCTGGCCACCGTGTCGAAGTCGAGGTTGGAGGTCCAGGCGTGGACGAGTTCGCCGAGCTGGTCGTAGGTGAAGCACTGGTTGTCGGTCGTGCCGACGGTGCCGTCCATCTGCTGGCGGGCGGCAGAGGTGACATTGCCGGCCCGGTCGTAGGAGAAGTAGGCGTCGGTGATGCGGTGGGACGCGTCGGTCTCACGGTCCCAGACGCTGCGCTGGACACGGCCGGTGTGCTCGTCGACGAAGTTGGTGGTCCACACGCGGTAGGGCTGAGGGCCGCTGACGGTGCGCAGGACTTCGCCGTACGGGGAGTAGGTGACGTCGGAGGTGTACCAGCTGAGGCCGGAGGTGGACTCGGCCAGGCCATCGCTGTCGTAGCGGGTGACGACCTTCTCCTGGGCCAGCCCGCCGACCGCCGGGAGTGTGGTCGTCAGCGGCTTGCCGGTCGGGGTGTACGTGTAGGCATACGCGTACTTGGCCGCCAAGCCAGCAGTCGCGGCACCCTCCGGGATGGTCACCTCGCGGCCCGTGGGGTGGTAGTCGGTGTCGTAGCCGGTGATCCGGTCGACGAAGTCGCCGTACCGGTCGTGGCGGGTCGTGGACGACAGCTGGCCCAGCGCGCCCGTCGGGTCGTACGCGTACTCGATGATCGGGGACGCGGTCGCCGATCCCTCGCGGACCGACTTGACCCGGCCGGTCGTGTCGTACTCCGTGAAGGTGGCGAGGTTGCGGGAGTCCGTGGCTCTGGTGCGGCGGTCGAGGTCGTCGTAGCCGAAGGACGACGTGCCGACATCGGGGTCGGTGGAGTCCGTCATCCGGCCGCGGGAGTCGTAGTTGTACGTCCACACGTTGCCGGCCGGGTCCGTGACCTGTCGGCGGTTGCCGCGGGCGTCGTAGGAGTACCGGGTGTTGCGCCAGTGGCTGAGGCCGCTGTTGGTGTAGTGCTGGACAAGGGTGACGCGGCCGAGGGCGTCGGTCCAGGTCTTGACGGCGGGTGTGGCGCCGCCGGCCGGACGGGTGAGCGTCCAGTCGTCGCCGTAGGTGGCTGAGCTGGAGTAGACCGCCTTGCCGCTGTGGAGCGTCGTCGTCTTGATCGCGCGCTCAAGGCCGTCGTACACGGTCCGGGTCATGGTGGGCACGAGCGAGTCGGACTTGCGCTTGAACTGCGTGGCCTGCGGCTCGCCCTGGACCAGGTAGCCGCCGGTCTGCTCCCTGACCAGGCCGTGGTCGTCGTAGCGGGTGTCGGTGATGACGCGGCCTCGGCCGTGGGCTTCGGCCTGGGTCTGGAAGGGGCGCGAGAGTCCGTCGTAGATGGTGACCTGCTTGGCGTAGTTGCCGTCGTCCTTGAGAGTCTCGACGGTCACCGTGCTGGGCTTGGTCACGCTGTCGGTGGCCTTGGCCATCTGGTAGGTGATCTTGACGTTCGGGGTCTGGCTGCCCGAGGAACGCGAGGCGGACCAACCGTTGACCAGACGGCCGAGCGCGTCGTACTCGGTGCGGGTGACGCGGTTGTTGGCGTCGGTGACGGTGAGCGGAAGGCCACGGCCCGGGTCGAACGTGGTGAGGGAGGTGTGGCCTGCCGGGTTGATCGTCTTGACGGCGGTCACCGGGCCACCGGAAGCGGGGGTGTACTGCGTCTCGGTCTTGACCACGCCGACGGAGTCGGGGGCCGTCACGATGCGGATTCGGCCCAGGTCGTCGTAGGTGGAGGTGGTGACGACGGAGTAGCCGGAACCCGAGGCGGGGTTGGTCGCCACGCTGGTGGGCAGGCCCTTGACCGGCACGGCGCCGTAGGTGAGGGAGTCGTAGCTGGTCCGGGTGGCGCCGATCAGCTGGGTCGCCGGGTCGGCGGAAGCGTAGGACGCGCAGGAGGTCGCCGTCGTACGGACCTGCTTGGGCAGGCCGATGATGTTGGCGGCCGTCGTGTTGTTGGCGTACTCGGTCTTGGTGCAGCGGTACTCGCTGAAGGTCTCGGCGCCGCCGGACACAGGCTCGACCACGGATGTCTGCACCTGGACGGGAAGGCCGTGGTCGGGGTCGACCTCGGTCTCGGTGCGTACCGCCTGCCAGCTGTCGGCGATCTCCTCGATGGCGTCGGTACGCCGGACGCCGATCTGGTGGGCCAGCAGGGGCGAGGTGTCGTTGTCGCGGGTGCGGGAAGCGGTCTGCTTGGACCAGGGGTAGTTGAGGGTCCGCTTGACAACGGGGTCGTCGGTGCCGTCGACAGGCTTGAAGCTGCCCGTGTAGCTGATGGTCTCCGCGACCATGCCCGCGTACTGGGGTGCGTCGTCGGCGAGGAGCGTCACCTTGCCCTTGGAGTCCTTGACGGCACCGCCCGCGCCACGGAAGTAGCGGACGACCGAGTAGGACTGGGTCTGGGCGGATGTGCCGCCGCTCTTGTTCCCTTCGGCCGTGGCCACCTGCTGGTAGCCGCGCCACACACCGTAAGTACGCAGGGACGGCTTGGAGAACTCGTCGTCGTCCTTGCCCCAGGCCGGGTTCGTGTAGGTGTACTTGGTCTTTATCTGGTCGGAGACCCCGGAGATTCTGTCGGTCTCGGTCACCGTGTCGACGACGTACTTGTTGAACCAGGCGATCTTCGGAGTCTCCACCTCACCGTCCGGGGACCACCGGACCGGATAGCAGGTGCCGTCGTTGTTCTCGGGAGACACGGTCGGCTGGGTCCGGCAGCCGCCTGCGTACGTCACCGCGATGGAACCGCCCTGCTCGGTGCGGACATTGCCGATGCGGGGGCGGATGAAGCCCGGACGCGCGTCGTTCTCGGTGCGGGGGACGAGGTTGGGGAGCTGCTCATCGCCGAGGTAGCCACTCAGCGCCTCGCCTTTCGAGGCCACGACGTAAGGGGCGAAGCTGACGCCGTCCGCCGACATCACGGTGCCGGAGGTGTCGCCGGGGGCGAAGCCGGTACGGGTGATGGAGTTGAGCCAGAGGGCCGGCGAGGTGTCGTACCAGTCGCGTGGGAAGGACTGGCGGAGCGTGTAGGTGTCGACCTTGGTCAGCCCGGAGGTGCCGGGGCGGGCGGCCTCGGTGGTCACGGACGCCAGGCGCATCCGGGTCCAGAAGGAGGGGAAAGCCGGGCAGAGCTTGGACGTGGACTTGCAGTTGAGGTTGCCGGGGCTGTCCCACCAGGGGCGGTACGAGGCCGGGTCGTTGGTGACGTCGAACTTCGCCGCGGCACAGGAACCGTCGGTCTGAAGGCAACGCTGCTGGGCGTTGAAGACGACCCTCGCGGAGGGCGAGTTGAGGTCGTTGGTGCGCAGGCCGTACTCGATGGAGAGCGGGTAGCCGCCTCGGTCGTACGGCACAGGGGTCTTGAACTTCTTGTTGGCCGCGTAGTAGTTCGTGTCCCGCTTCCAGTTGACGATCATCGCGTTGTCGTTGACGTCGACGACCTTGTCCAGACCCCAGTGCCAGGCCTGGTCGCAGCGGGAGTCCGCGAAGGCGGCCTGGCGGCAGGGCTCACCGGGGTGGTTGCCGTAGACCGGAACGGTGAAGACGGAGTCGGTGTCGGCGTGCGAGCCGCCCACCTTGTTCTGGCCGAAGTAGTACTTCGTGCCGTCGGGGGTGGTGACGAGCCAGTACTCGTCGTTGTTGTCCCTGTTGTCGCCGTCGGTCCTCAACTCGACGCGGGTGCCGTCGTCGTTCTGGGGGCGGTAGATCTCGGAGGTGGAACTGACGCGCACCAACTCGACCGTCCGGCCGCCGAGTGACATGACCGCGTTGTACGAGACCCAGCACAGGTCCGAGGTCTTGTACTTCTTCTCCTTGTTGTTGGCCGCCCCGTCGGTGACGTCGTCCCGGTCGTCCTTGCAGGTGCGGTAGCGGCGCTCGATGTGACCGGGGTCGTAGTCCCAGCCCTCGCCGATCCAGGACACCTGCGGGGAGGAGGTGGCGGTCTTGCCGTCCACAGTCTGTGAGTTGTAGCCGAAGGAGATCTGCGGGGCGGGCCCTGCGGGCGCCGGCGGGACCGTGATCGGGTAGGACCAGGTGAACGCACCCGACGAACTGCCGGCCGCCCATTTGCCGCTGGAGGCCAGAGGGGTCGCCTTGAACGAACCGCCCGCGCTCCCACCGGAGTCCACAGCGCCGATGACCGCCTTGTCGCCGGTGGCGGCTGCCGGTTGGGCCCGGGTGTACGAGGCCTGGATGACGCCGGAGGAGTCGGCAGGGGCGGCGGAGGCCGCGGAGCTGGAGACGGTGCCGTCGGCGGCCGTGTCGACAGTGGCGGTGATGGTCTTGGCGCCGGTGTCGTTGTCCGTGTCCAGCTCGGTGTACGCCTGGCACTCCTCCAGGTCGGGAGTCGAGAGGTAGCACTCGGGGAACTGGACGAAGTGCAGGCGTGAGGCCCAGTCGGCCCCGTAGAGATTCTCGAACGTCTTGTAGCTGAGCTGGACGGAGATCGGCACCGAGCCGGTGGCGGGCGCGGCCACCGTGACCACCGCGCCATCGACGCCGGTAGACACGGACTCCGTACGGGGGGAGACCGTGACCGCCCAAGTACCGGTCGGCGCGGCTGCGTCCGGCGCCTGGCCCAGCTTCACCGGCAGGCTGCCAGCAGGTTTGTAGGCGGCCTGGGTCACAGCAGAGCCGGTCCGCAGGGCGACCGTTGACGTGGCGCTCCCGAACTCGACCGGTTCGGTGCCGGAGGTGGCAGGGGTGGTGGTACCGGCCGGGGCCTTGTCATGGTTGGCCGGAGCGGACAGCCCGATCTTGCCGAGCTTGGCGTTGACGTCCGTACCGGTGACGAGCTGCTCGTCGGCGAGTTCCTCCAACGGGACGTCGTCGCGGGGCACTTCCGCGCTCGCCGGATCCGGAGGCGTTGCCAGGGCCTGCGTCGGCAGCATGGCGATCGACAGTGTCAGCACCGCGGTGGAGAGAAGGACGGACCGACGGCCTCTGAAACGCGCGGACGAAAAAAATGACACTGCTGATCCCCCCGGACGGCATGGAGCGGCCGCCTGGGAAGGCCGCACGCAGGCAAAACCACGTCAAAGAACGTGTGGAGATTCTTTGTCGCACTTGTAAGGAAAGCCAGAGTTCCCTGTGAGTTAGTGGTAATGATCACATCATGTACGGGTCAATCACTTCTAAAGCGGCGCTTTAGGGCACATCAAGAGACCGCGTTCCGCTCGTCGTTGAAAACCGGCGCGTGACGGCAGCCGCGCATTGGGTCATGCTCTGGTCCCGTTGTCCCAGGGGGGAAGGAAAACTCGCGCATGTCGAGCACACGGCCGAGCACATGGCGCCGCAGACCCGGTCGCCGGATCATCGCGGCGGCCGTCGTGGCTGTCGTCGCGGCCTCCGGCCTGACGTACGCCGGGTTGAGTGACAGCGGGGAGCAGTCACAGCCGGAGGCAAAGCCCCGGCACAGCGCGCCGTTGAGTCAGGCCGAGGCTGCGGCGAAGGCGGCCCGGACCGGAAAGACGGTCGAGATCACGGGACTGCGTACGGCGTACGAGACCACGTGGGCACGGCCGGACGGCCTGTTGCAGCGGCGGGTCCACGCGACGCCCATCCGGGCCAAGGTGGACGGGACCTGGCGGGCGATCGACACCTCGCTCGGGCAGACCGAGGACGGCTGGTCCCCCAGGGCGACGAACGTACGGATGACCTTCTCGGCGGGTACGGATGCCCGTGGACAGGACGACCGGGCCGACCGTGGCGCGGGCGCGCTCCGGGTCTCCCTGCTGGCCCAGGCGGACACCACGACGACCGGCAACGCGCTGGTGACCCTGACCACCGGCGGCCACGACATCGTCCTGACCTGGCCGTACGACATTCCGACACCCGTCATCGACGGCTCGCGAGCGCTCTACCCGGAGATCCTGCCCGGCGCCGACCTGGTGCTGACGGCGAACGACGGGGGCTTCGCGCAGTTGCTCGTCCTGAAGACCCGTGCGGCGGCGGCCGATTCCCGTGTGGCTCAGCTGTCGTACGGTCTGTCCTCCCCCGATCTCAGCTTCTCCCTGGACCCGACCACCGGCATCATCAGCGCCGAGGACGGCGACGGCGAGGAGGTGGCGGTCTCCCCCACCCCGTTGATGTGGGACAGCTCGGGCACCCCGGCGCTCACCAACGGCCAGGCCGGCAGCAGCGCTTCGCCGACCACCTCGGAATCGTTGTCCGAGGACGAGTCGAGCGCACCCGACGACTCCGAGTCCCCGACGGAGTCCCCCGAACCTGGCGACACCTCCGACTACGTCGACTCGGGGGACACGGCTGCCGAGGTACTCCCGGACGCCACCGACGAGGCCCCGGACCCGTCCGCTTCGGAAGGCGAGGGCGCCAATCCCTCCGTACCGGCGGAGGCTTCGCCGGATCCGACACATTCGGGTGCGAGCGCGACGTTCGATCTGCCGTCGCTGGCCGGCCCGCAGCCGGACTCGAAGGGCACTCTCATCGAGACCGACCTGAACGGCTCGACCTGGACACTGACGCCTGATCAGGAGTTCCTCGACGAGGCGGACACGGTGTACCCGGTCTTCATCGACCCGTCGGTCCGCAAGCACAACGACGACTGGACGACGGCCTACAGCCGTCACCCCAACGCGAACTTCTACAACGGGCGGAACTTCAACCAGGGGACGAGCGAAGCGCGGGTCGGCTTCGAGTCGGACACCTGGGGGACGTCCCGGTCCTTCTTCACCATGGACTGGAACCCTGACCTGAAGGGTTCCACCGTCACGACCGCGAAGCTGCACATTCTGGAGACGTACTCCTGGTCGTGCACCCCGCGCAGCGTGAACGTGTACGTCACCGGACCGATCAGCAACAAGACGACCTGGCGGAACGCGCCCAGCATGACGGCCGGCAACAAGCTGGCGAGCAAGAGCTTCGCCCACGGGTACAAGGCGGCGACCTGCCCCGACGAGTACGAGGCCTTCGACGTCAAACGCGCTGCCCAGAAGGCGCTTTCGGACGGCGCGGACTCGCTGACCATCGGTCTGCGCGCGGGTGACGAGGGTTCCGCGTACTCCTGGAAGAAGTTCGCGGCCGACAAGGACAACGGCCCGTACATCGAACTGGTCTACAACCGGCCGCCGACCGCACCCACCAGGCTGGACCTCGATCCCGACCTGTCGTGCGACACCATCGCGCCGTACGTCAACGTCGGCGCCTCCTCGATCACGTTCTGGGCGAGCACGACCGACAAGGACAACAACCTGGCCTCGCTCCGCTTCGAACTGTGGCCGACGAACGGCAGCGGCAACCTGCTGGGCTCCAAGAGCAAGGTACCGATCGACGGCCAGTCCGGTTCGACCCGGGAGCACACCGAACCGTTCTCCACCAGCGGGCTGAAGAACGGCACCACGTACTCCTGGCGGGTGCGTGCCATGGACAAGGCGGGGGCCACCTCCGCCTTCGCGCCCTCGAAGTCGCCCTACTGCCGCTTCGTCTTCGACAGTTCACGGCCGACGCCGCCCGTCGTCACCTCGGTCCAGTTCCCCAACGCGGACGCGAACAACAACGGTTTGCACAACGAGGCCGAGGACGCGATCTGGAGCAAGGTGAAGTTCGGCACGGCGGGGTCCTTCGTCTTCAGGGCCTCGCAGACGGATGTGGTGAAGTACGAGTTCGCCTTCAACACGCCCACGTACACCGCTTCCCTCCCCCGCCTGAACGGCGCCACGACCCCGACGACGACCACCTGGAACGGTGCCAAGCCACCACTGGCCGGGCCGAATGTGCTGTACGTGCGGGCCGTTGACGACGCGGGGCATGTGTCGGATCCCCGGAAGTACTTCTTCTACATCACCCCCAGAGACAAGGCCGACGCGGCGGGCGACCTCACCGGTGACGAGTTCGCGGACCTGATGGTGGTGACCGCCACCGGCGACCTCTGGATGTATCCCAGCAGGGGCAACTCCGACCTGACCAAGGGAACCGGGACGTTCGGCCCCGCTATGTCCGGCTCCTACCGGGAGAACCCGGAGAAGGACCCGAACGGCAACGTGGCCGACAACAAGCCTCTGTACGTCAGTCCTGTCTCGGGGTACTGGAAGAACACGGTGCTCGCACACCTCGGCGACATCTACGGGGGCGACGGTCTCCAGGACCTCGTCGCCGTGCGTGAGGGCAAACTGTGGGTCTACCCGGGCGACGGTTACGGCGCGGTCAACATCGACAAACGGCAGGAGATCCTGCTTCCGGCAGGCGGGCCCAACCTGGCTGCGGTCACCCAGATCGTGTCCTCCGGAGACGCCACAGGGGACGGCAAGCCGGACTTCTTCCTCACCGTGAAGGACAGCGACACCGTGGAGTCCCTGTGGGCCCTCACCGGCTACAACGGGGCCACGGTCGAGGCTGCCAGGGCACTGAACACCGGCACGGCGTGGGCGACCCGCGACCTGATCAGCCTCCAGGACATCACCGGGGACGGGGTCACGGACATGCTCTACCGGGTCGTCAGCAGTGGCCGTCTCGCACTGCGTACGGGAATCAAGGACACCACGACCGGCGGCGTCAGCCTCGACTCGTTGTCCACCTCGGGTCAGTCGGCAGGCGGCACGGACAACACCGACTACGCGACGTCCGGCTGGACCGCCACCGACATCAAGCTGGCCTTCGGTACAGCCGATGCCAATGGTGACGCCATCCCGGACATCTGGGCGGTCACGGGGACCGGCTCCGTCCGCTTCTACCCGGGGGGCCGTTCAGCCCTCGGGGCGTATACAGCAGTACCCAGCGGTGGTTGGTCGGGCATGCTGACCCTCGGCTGAGGCTCCCTCGGGGGCAGCAGATTCGTCCGCCAATGCCCTCAGTCCAACCACTGCAGCGCGAACCACAGTTCCATCCGCACGCCCGGATCCTGGAGGTCGACGCCCAGCGCCTCGCCCACCCTGGCCAAGCGGTGGCGCACCGTGTTGCGGTGGACCTGGAGCGTCGCGGCCGTGCGGTCCCAGCTGCCGTGCAGGGTCAGCCAGGTGTGGAGGGTGTCCAGGAGGACTGCGCGGCCCGGGGTGCCCGCCTCGTCGAGTGGGGCGAAGCGGGTGCGGGCCAGGTCCCGGGCGTCGGCCGGGGGGACCAGGGCGTGGACGGTCAGCGGGTCCTCCGTGTGGACGGTGGCCGGTATCTCGGCAGCTAGCGCGCGTTGTAGGGCTCGATCCGCCTGGCGGTCGGCCTGAGGGAGGTTCGAGGCGGATACGGGCGTGCTGAAGCCCAACGTCCAGCCCAACTCGGCCGCTTGTGCGGGGGCCTCGGGGCGCGCGTCCGGTGTGCCAGGGATCAGGGCCTTGAGGTCGGGGCCGTCCACGTACAGGTACGGGGTGCCCAAGGCCGTTCCCAGGGTGGCCAGTTGGGCCGGGTCCTCGCCCGGGGAGACCGAGCGTGCGTGGCGGCCGTGGACCACTGTCCAGTGGCCGACATCGAGGGCCGGGGCTACCTCCGCCGGGGTCGCCCCCAGCATCAGCCGTACCAGCGCGCCCGCGCCTCGGGTATCGGTGCCCAGGGCGTGGCGGGGGCTGGTGAGCAGGGCCAGCAGGACCGTTGCCGTGCTGGTGATCTGGCGGTGGACCGGGGTCGGGGCCGTGGTGGTGGCCTGGCCGAGGGCGAGGGTCGTAGTGGTGGCGGTGCCGTCGGGGCCTGGCAGGGTGTGGACCGTCAGGTGGGTTCCGGTCCGGTGGTCGGCCGCCGCGGATCGGGCGGCACCTCGTGTGCGTACGGCCAGGTCGCGCAGGCGTTCCGGGGTCGGGGACGCGGGGCGCGGGCCCGCGCTGAAGAGTTCGTTGCCGTGGGCGTCGTAGAGGACCGCCCAGGCGCCCGTGTGTGCGCCCAGCCGGTCCAGCACGGCCTGGAGCGCGTCCGGCCTGGCCGCTGCCGTGGCCAGTGCCGACTGGGCCCGGGAGATCTCCCGCAGTTCGCGGGTGCGGACCTCGGCGATCGCCGTGTACGTGGCCTGACCGACCGCCACGAACGGGGTGGCCGGCGGGATGCGCAGGAGCGGCATCCCGTGACGGTCGCAGGCGGCGACCAGTTCGGGCGGCACCTCCTCGTACACGGGGGCCACGCCGAACCCGAGCGCGCTCACCCCGACGGCGGCGACCTGCCGTACGTACGTGTCGATGCCGTCCGCGTCGCGCGGCAGCCGTACGCCCGCGGTGAGGAACAGTTCGCCGCCCACCAGATACGGTGCCGGGTTCTCGATCTCCGTCGTGCCGACCGTACTCACGCGACGGTCCTCGGCGGGGCCCGCGATCTGGCGCAGGCCCAGGGCGGGATCGGCGAGCAGCGCGCTCAGCGGTACGGACGGCTGTTCGGACGGCCGTTCGGGCTCGGTCATCAGGAGACGTCCTCTCTCCGTGCGAGTCTCCCGTGCGAGTGCCGGAATCGTCCAATGTGATTCTCCATATTGGAGGAATCCGCCACTTCGGCACCAGTGCAGTCCGCCGCTATCGTCGTGCCACCCGCAGGCACCCACAGGGCAACATCCCCGCCCTCGCACCCCCCGCGCGCGCATCTCCCTTCTCCGGCCCGGCCCGCACCCGGTCGCCGACATCCCCTCCCTCCCCTCTCCCTCGTTCCCCGGAGGATCTGATGACCGTCGACTACCTCGTCATGGCCGCATACCTGCTCGGCATCGTCGGTGTCGGGTGGTGGGGCAAGAAACGTGCCGCCTCCAAGAGCGACTTCCTCGTCGCCGGCCGGCGGCTGGGCCCGCTCATGTACACCGGCACGATGGCCGCCGTCGTCCTCGGCGGCGCCTCCACCATCGGTGGCGTACGGCTCGGCTACACGTACGGGATATCCGGCGCCGCCATGGTCTTCGCCATCGGGCTCGGGCTGCTGGCCCTGAGCGTGTTCTTCTCCGCCCGTATCGCGCGCCTCAAGGTCTACACCGTCGCCGAGATGCTCTCCCTGCGCTACGGCGACACCGCCGCCGTGATCTCCGGCGTCGTGATGTGGATCTACACGCTCATGCTGGTCGTGACCTCGACGATCGCGTACGCCAGTGTCTTCGACGTCCTGTTCGACGTGCCGAGCTGGGTCGCGGTGCTCATCGGCGGGACGATCGTCGTCGGCTACTCGGCGCTCGGCGGGATGTGGTCCATCACGCTCACCGACATGGTGCAGTTCGTGGTCAAGAGCCTCGGGGTGCTCGTCCTGCTGCTGCCCATCGCCGTCGTCAAGGCGGGTGGCTTCTCCGCCATGGCCGACAAGCTGCCGGACGGCTTCTTCTCCCCGACCTCCATCGGCGGCCAGACCATCTTCACCTTCGTCCTGATCTACACCTTCGGCATGCTCATCGGGCAGGACATCTGGCAGCGGGTCTTCACCGCCCGCTCCGACAGGGTCGCCGCCTGGGGCGGTACGGTCGCCGGCGTCTACTGCCTGGTCTACGCCCTGGCCGGAGCCGTCATCGGCATGGCCACCAAGACCCTCTACCCGAGCCTCGCCGCCGCCGACCAGGCGTTCGCCACGATCGTCCAGCACGCCCTGCCCACCGGGGTCAGGGGCCTGGTCCTGGCCGCCGCGCTCTCCGCGATGATGTCCACGGCGAGCGGCGCGCTGATCGCCTCCGCGACCGTCGCCAACAACGACATCTGGGCGCGGCTGAGCCGACGTACGAGCTCCGGTACAACAGGTTCGGAGGACGGCGACGAGATCAGTGCCAACCGGCTCGCCATCGTCGTCCTCGGAGTCGCCGCCATGGCCATCGCCGTGGTCCTCAGCGATGTCATCGAAGCCCTCACCGTCGCCTACAACCTGCTCGTCGGCGGGCTGCTGGTGCCCATCCTCGGCGGGCTGCTCTGGAAGCGCGGAAACCTCCAGGGCGCGATGGCCTCGATGATCGCGGGCGGTACGACGGTCATCGCGTTCATGGTGACCGACGGGCTCCTCGCCAACGAGCCGATCTACTACGGCCTGTTGGCCGGCCTCGTCGCCTACGTGGCCGTCAGCCTCCTGACCGAGCCGACCGAGGAAGCCGTCGTCGAGGCATGGCACCGCCGCCTGGCGGGCGAACCGGCCCCGGCCGCACCGGAGTTGAGCGTAGCCTGACCGGCCGTACCGGAAGCCTCCCCTAAAAAAACCCACCCGCACCCACTCGCACCCGCACGTGCCGCACCTCGTCGAAAGGTCCCCATGTCCGGCCCCGCCGTCTCCCCGGAAGAACTGCGCCTGCGCCGCGAACTCGCCGCGGTCTACCGCCTCGTGGCGCACTTCCGGATGACCGACCTGATCTTCACGCACATCTCCGTCCGGCTCCCGGGCCCGGAGCAGCACTTCCTCATCAACCCGTACGGCCTGCTCTTCGAGGAGATCACCGCGTCGAACCTCGTCAGGATCGACCTGGACGGCAACCCCGTCGGCGAGAGCCCCCACCCGGTCAATCCCGCCGGCTTCGTCATCCACAGCGCGATCCACGCGGCCCGGTCCGACGCCCACTGCGTCCTGCACACCCACACCAGGGCGGGCTGCGCCGTCGCGGCCCAGGAACACGGGCTGCTCCCCCTGAACCAGATCTCCATGGAGTTCTACGGCAGGCTCGGCTACCACGACTACGAGGGCGTCGCCCTCAACCTGGCCGAACAGAAACGCCTGGTCGCCGATCTCGGCGGCCACCCGGCGATGATCCTGCGCAACCACGGCCTCCTCACGGTCGGCGAGACCCCGGCCCAGGCGTTCCTGCGCATGTACTACCTGGACAAGGCCTGCGAGATCCAGACCACGGCCACCGCGTCCGGCACCCCGCTCGTCATCCCCGGCCCCGACATCTGCGAACTCACCGCCCGCCAGCTCACGGGCGAGGACGACAGCTCGGATCTCCAGGACGACCAGGCGTACGCCCTGGCCTGGTCGGCCCTGCTCCGGCTGGTGGAGCGCATCGCTCCGGACTACAAGGACTGACGAGGACTGACGAGGACCGACAAGGGCTGGCAAGGGCCGCCCCGGGGCCGGGGAGTAATAGGGGAGTAATACTGGGGCGGGACACGGGAGGGTCAACCGGCATACCGGGGTGGGTGCGTGGACAGTTTGCGGCAGACGAACACCTCGGCCACGCGCCCGGCCGGGGAGACCGTGATCGGGGCGGTGGCCCGATGACCGCCCCGCGGGCCGCCGAGCCGACCACCGAGCCGTTCGTGCATCCCGCCCTGTTCTACCGGGGCGAGGACGAGTACCTCGACGGCACGGTGCCCTTCCTCCGCGAGGGGCTGAAGGCGGGCCTGCCGGTGGCGGTCGCCGTGCCCGGACGGCAGCTGGCCCTGCTCAGGGAGAGCCTGGACGGGGATGCCGCGTCCGTGTACTTCGTCGACATGACCGAGGCGGGCCGCAATCCGGGCCGGATCATCCCGAGGGTGCTACGCGCGTTCGCCGACGCCCACCCCCGGAACCGCGTACGGATCATCGGGGAGCCGATCTGGCCCGGCCGCAGCAGCGTCGAGTACCCGGCGTGCGTGCAGCACGAGGCGCTGATCAACCTCGCCTTCCAGGGTCGGGACGTGACCATTCTCTGCCCGTACGACGCCGAGCGCCTCGACGAGAAGGTGCTCACCGACGCGTACGCCACCCACCCCGTGATCGTCTCCGGCGGAAGCGGAACTCGGCGGCCCAGTCCCTCGTACGCGCCCGGGGAGGTCATCGCCCACTACAACCGGCCCTTCCCGGCGGCTCCCGCGTCGGCCGAGCCCCAGCTGTTCGGCATCGACGAGCTGCCGGTCGTCAGGCACTTCGCCGTCGCGCGGGCGGCGCGGCTGGGCCTGTCCGGCGTACGACTGGACGATCTCGCCCTGGCGGTGGCCGAGTTGACCACCAACAGCGTGGTGCACGGCGGCGGCTCCGGCACCCTGCGGATCTGGGCCGAGGACGGTCAGGTGGTGTGCGAGGTCCGCGACCGCGGGCGGCTGACCGATCCGCTCGCCGGACGCCGCCCCGCCGCCCGGGACCAGCGGGGCGGGCGCGGTCTGCTGCTGGTGCACACCGTCACGGACCTGGTCCGGACCCACACCGGTTCCGGCGGTACGGCCGTCCGCGTCCACCTCCGCATCGGCCGCTAGCCGGCCGCCGGCCGACCGCTCGACGCCGTTTTCCCGCCGAAGGTTGCGCAGGGCGCTGTTGCGGACATCACGGGTGGATTTGACCAATCGTTCATGTACGGACATGCACTATTCCACGTGAACCACTCATCGCACGGGGGAGACGTCCATGCCTCGTCGTCGTTCGGTGCTGGGCGCCTCGCTCACCGCCTGTCTGCTGGTCTGCCTCGCCTGCCTCACCGGATGCGGCGCGGCGGACGGCGGGGTACGCGTCGAGGGCCCGGCCCCGTCCCGGATCCCCTGGTCGGGACCGGTGTACGTGCTGGACTGGAAGTCCCTCGCCTGGCAGCACCCGGACGTGATGGACCTGACCGGCCGGACCGTCCTGTACGGCGTGGAGTGGCACGGCTGGGGCTCCCCCCGGGCCACCGCGACGGCCACGGTGGTCGACTTCGCCTGCGCCGGCGGCTGCCCCCACCACGACTACAAGAGCTTCCCCGTCTCGATCGCCGTCAGCGGGCTGGTGGAGCGCCAGTACGCGGCGTACTACAGCCGGGCGTCCGTCACCCCGGTCCAGCGGCCGGCGCCCGGCTGGGCGGAGGACACCAGCCGTGTCCGACTGCATGTGCCGAAGCCCTGACAACCGAGCACCGAGACCCCGACAACCTCGCCCATCCCGAAGGGACGCCCGATGCCCGACATCCTGCTCGTCGAGGACGACGAGATGATCCGCGAGGCCACCCGGCTCATCTTGGAGGGGCACGAGTACCAGGTCCGTACGGCGGCCGACGGCGTCACCGGGCTCGCCCTGTTCCGGGAGCGCCGGCCCGACGTGGCGGTGCTCGACATCATGCTGCCGGGGCTCAACGGGGTGAGCCTGGCCGGCCGTATCCGCGAGGAGTCCGGGGTGCCGGTGCTGCTGATCTCGGCGCGCAACGACCCGGTGGACGTGGTGATGGGCCTGGAGGCGGGCGCCGACGACTACGTCACCAAGCCGTTCGACGGCCCGGTCCTGGTCGCCCGGATCCGCTCGCTGCTGCGGCGCGCGGCACCGGCCGAGCCGTCGCCCGAGCGGCCGGAGACGTCGTCGGCCCAGCACTTCGGCGACCTGGCCTTCTGCCCGGTGACCCTGGACGTACGGCGGGACGGACGGCTCCTCTCCCTGACCACGACCGAGCTGAAGCTGCTGCGGGAGTTCACCGCCTCGCCCGGCACCGTGCTCACCCGGGACCTGCTCCTGGAGCGGGTGTGGGACTACGCCTGGTCCGGCGACACCCGGGTCGTGGACGTCCATGTGCAGCGGCTGCGCGCGAAGATCGGCCGGGAGCGCATCGAGACGGTGCGCGGCTTCGGCTACAAGCTGCGCGCATGAGACGGCCGCCCGGCGTGCACGTCGGTACGAAGGTCGCCCTCGCCGTGGCCGCCGCGGCCCTGGCGGTGTCGTCCGTGGTCGGCGTCCTGGTCCACCGTCTCACCGCCGCGGACCAACTCGCCACGGCCCGCAAGGAGTTGGACCAGCAGCTGATGACTGCCGCGTACGACTACGCGGCCGCCCGCAAGTCCCCGGCGCGGATCAATCCGCCGAACCTGCCGGCCCCGGTGGCGAAGGCCGTGCGGGACGGGGTCCGGGTGACGTATCTGCGGGACGGCTCGCGCCCGGTGCTGTGGGCGGCGACCGGGGTCTCGGACCGTGAGGTGCTCGCGCTGTCGCGGTCGTACGTCCCCGAGGCCCGGTCGCTGGCCACGCTGGACCGGACCCTGGCCGCCGTGGGCTCGGCGGCCACCGTCGTGGTGTCCCTGGCGGGCCTGTTCCTCGGGGTGCGGATGGGCCGCCGGGCCACGGCCGCCGCCCGTACCGCGGAACGCATCGCGAACGGCGACCTCGACGCCCGGGTCCGCCCCGACGGCCGGGACGAGATCGCGCGGCTGTCCGCCGCCGTCGACACGATGGCGGACGCGCTGGGCGCCCGGCTGGAGGCCGAGCGCCGGGTGACCGCCGACATCGCGCACGAACTGCGCACCCCCGTCGCGGGCATGGCGACCGCGGTCGGGCTGCTGCCGCCGGGCCCCGCCACGGACCTGATCGGGCGGTCCGTGAAGAACCTGCGCGGGCTGGTCGAGGACGTACTGGAGGTGGCCCGCATGGACGCGCAGGTGGCGGTGCTGGAGACCGAGCAACGGCAGGTCAGCGCGATGGCCCGGCGGGCGGTGGCGGGACTGGCGGAGGTGGCGGTCCGGGTGGTCCGGGACACGGTCGTGACGACCGACCCGCGCCGCGTCGAACGCGTCCTCGCCAATCTGGCCTCCAACGCGCTGCGGCACGGTGCCCCGCCGGTCGAGGTCGAGGTGGACGGCCCGGTGGTGCGGATCCGCGACCACGGGTCCGGCTTCCCGCCCGACCTGTTCGCGGTCCTGCACACCTCCGGGCCCCAGCGCTTCCGTACGACCGCACCGGGCACCGGAACCGGCCTGGGGCTGACGATCGCGGTCGGCCAGGCCCGGCTGTTGGGCGCTGGGCTGGCCTTCCGCAACCATCCGGAGGGCGGGGCGGAGGCGGTGCTCACGCTGCCTGATCGGACCTGAGCGTGAAACCGGTCTCCTGGGTGACGGTGTCGACGATCGCCAGGAACGTCGCCAGCTGCCGCGGGTCCTCGTCCACGAGGAGCAGGCCGGCGTCCCGGACGAGAACCGTGAGGGGGCCGTCGGACGACCCGGTCACCGTGCGGAGGCACTCCTCGAAGGCGTCCCAGTTGTGCCCGAAGTACTCCGGGAAACCGAGCACTTCGGCCCACTCGGCGAACAGGTCGAGGGTGGTGCGGCAGCGGCTGCCACGGACCTCGGGGCCCTCCGTCATGACGTCCTCCTACCAGCGGCCGAGGTAGTGGAAGGAGCCGTAGTGGTCGAACGTCGCGTAGACGTGGCCGTTGCGGACGTTGCGCACGATGCGCTCCCGGCCGCGGCTGGCGGTGGTGGTGCTCCAGGAGTTGACGTCGTACTCGCGGTAGACGGTGTTCGAGCCGCTCGCGTTGTTCTGCGTGACGTGGTGGGACTCCTCCAGGTTCTCGATGCGGTGGTCGCGGTCCTGGAAGACACCGCCGTACACGATGTAGTGGTGCTCCGGGCGCCAGCTGCTGCCGGTCTCGAAGTGGTACCAGGCTCGGGCGTTCGCGCTCGTGTTGCCGGGCCAGCCCTGTCCGGGGTAGCCGGTCTGGCCGCGCATCACGAGGTGGTTGCGGTCGCCGGACGCCGTACTGATCCCCTCGTTGCTCCAGAAGGTGGCCGCGGTGGTCGCGCCCCGCCACTGCTGGGTGGAGACACCGGCGGGCTGCGAGCCGCGCGACGGCAGGGGGTCCGCGGCCGGGCCCGGGGCGGGGCAGGTCTGGCCCGGGACGCTGGCGCAGCTGGGGCCCTCGGCGGCGTGCGCGGTGGCCGACACTCCGACACCACCGACGGTGAGGCCGAGCAGCATGGCCGGGACGGCGACCTTACGGGCGTGGGCGCGGAGGCGGGCCGTCAGGCTCCGCCCGGAGGATGGGGACATGGTTGGCTCCCTGTCTGTTCTCGGGTGTCCGCCGGGGCGGTGCGCCCCTGGCTGAGCCCAAGAAGACCGGCCGAACGTCTCGGTGGTCCGGCGGCCGGATCACACCTGGCCGCCGGAAACGACGTACGGCTGTTACAGGGATGCACATCCCGTCCGCCCGGGCACGCCTACACGAAAGAGCGGCCCCTCTTCGTGGGGCCGCTCTTTGGGGTCGTACGGGGTTCAGCCGGCGACGGACACCTTCCGGCGGACCCGCACCGCGGGGCTCGCGGGGCGCGGGGCGGGCTGCGCGCCGAGGCTCTTGAGGGCGACGGCCGACGCGGCGGTGACCAGGGTGCCTGCGGCGACGGCGAGCGCGAAGAGCAGCGGCCTGCCCGTGTCACCGAGGGCGAGGAAGCCGCCGTACGGGACGGTGATCGTCGTGCCGAAGGCCATGACCAGGGCGCCGGTGACGGCTCCGCCGGCCATGCCCGCCGGGATCACCCGCAGGGGGTCGGCCACCGCGAAGGGGACGGCGCCCTCGGGTATGGAGGCGGCGCCGAACAGCCAGGCGACCTTGCCGTAGGCCCGCTCGGGCTCGGTGAAGACCTTGCGGCGGACGAGGGTGGCGAGGCTCAGGCCGAGCGGGGGCACCATGCCGGCCGCGACCACGGCGGCCATCATGGTCATGTCGGTCGGGTTGAACTTCGAGGCGTCGAACCCGCTCACGCCCACGGTGCCGAAGGCGATGGCCGACTTGCCGATCGCGCCGCCGAGGTCGCAGCAGACCATCACACCGAGGACCACGCCGGCCAGCACGAGGTGGTGGAACTCCAGCCACACCAGCTTCCCGTGAAGCCACCCGGTCAGGGCGGTGAGCCGCTCCCCGACGAACGCGATGATCACCGCGGCGGTGAGGAGGGTGGCCAGCAGGGGGACCAGCGTGGTCGAGGCGAGGTCGCGCAGCGCCGAGGGGACGGGAATCCGCTGGAGCGCCATGGTGGCCGCGCCCGCGAGGAGACCGGCGAGCAGTCCGGTGAGGATGCCGCCCTGGACCCCGAGGGCGGCCATGCCGCCGAGGAGACCGGGAACCAGCGCCGGTCTGCCGGCCATGCCGTAGGCGAGGTGTCCGGCCACGGCCACGGGCAGGAAACTCAGCCCGCTGGCGCCCAGCTTGAGGAGCAGCGCGGCCCAGGTGTGGGGCTGGGTCCAGTCGGCGGCGGCCAGGATCCGGTCGGCCGTGTCGGTGAGTTCCGGGCCCGAGACGGCGAGTGCGAGGACGCTCATCGTCGCCGCGATCGCGGTGAAGGGGGCGAACCAGGGGACGCCGGCGGCCAGCCAGCGGCTGGTTCTGAATCCGAGGGGTGGTGTCGGGACGGCGTGTCGTTCCGGGCGGGCGGGCTTGCGGGGGTGGGGCATGGGGGCTCCAGGGGGGAGGCGGGGGGCCTTTTTCTCGCCCCCGCCGCCCCTACCCGTCCCATCCTCGGGGGCTCCGCCCTGGGACGACATCGCCGCCGCTAGAGCACGCATCAGGGAGCATGGGCACGTGTTGGACGAATGGATTTCCGCAGCCAAGGACGAACTGGGCATC
>NZ_JBSFDA010000062.1:0-55500 GCF_053593675.1 Streptomyces sp. NPDC002156
GGGCCATCGCGTACGCGCTCGACGCCCCGCCGGAACCGGCGCCCCCGCCCAGGGCGGGCCGGCTGACCCGTCGGGAACGCGAGGTGGCCGCGCTGGTGGCCCAGGGGATGAGCAACCGGCGGATCGCCGCCGCGCTGGTCCTGTCGCCGCGTACGGTCGACGGCCATGTCGAGCACATCCTGGCCAAGCTCGGCTTCGGCTCCCGTGCGCAGGTGGCGGCCTGGGTGGCGGAACACCACGTACCCACCCCCTAGCGGCCGAGTACCCGCCCCGTGAGCAACCGGGTACCTACCCCGTAGTTCCACCCATAGCCCCCGTGGGCCCCCGGGCCGATCGTGGCCGCATGGTGCACATCGACGTGGACGAGAGCCGCTGCGACGGCTTCGGTTTCTGTGAACAGGCCGCGCCCGAGGTCTTCGGGCTCGACGACGACGGGGTCGTGACCGTCCTGCTGGACGAGATCCCCGGCGAGCTGGCCGAGAAGGCCGAGGCTGCCACCCGGGCCTGTCCCGTGGCGGCTCTGAGGGTCGGCCAGTGAGGGCGGTCGTGGTCGGCGGTTCGCTGGCCGGAGTGACGGCCGTCGACGAACTGCGGCACCAGGGCTGGGACGGGGCAATCACGCTTGTCGGGGACGAGCCCCGGGAGGCGTACACCCGGCCGCCGCTCTCCAAGGGCGTGCTGAAGGGCACCGAGGACGCCGCATCGGTCGCGCTGCCCCAGCTCGGCGGCGATGTCGACGTCCTGACCGGAACCCGGGCGACGGGCCTGGACGTGGACGCCCGTCGGGTGCGGGTCGAGGGCGGCGAGGAGATCCCGTACGACAGACTCGTGATCGCCACCGGTGCGCGGGCCCGCACACTGGGAGAGCACGGGCTCGTCCTGCGCACCCTGGACGACGCCCTGCGTCTGCGCGCCGAACTCGCCCGAGCCCGGAGCCTGTTGGTGATCGGCGGCGGCTTCCTCGGTATGGAGATCGCCTCCGTCGCCGCCGGACTCGGGCTCGACGTCACCGTCGTCGACCTCCAGGCACCCTTCGTGGCCACGCTGGGGCCCTACCTGGCCGAGCTGTTCGAACGGGCCACGCGGGAACACGGCGTACGGACCGTCGTCTCTCCCAGCGGCGTCACCCCGATGCGGTACGGCGCTCAACTCGCCGACGGCAGACGGCTGGAGGCCGATCTCGTCGTCACCGCCGTCGGCTGCCGCCCCAACATCGAGTGGCTGGAGGGGGCCGGGCTGTCCCTGCTCGGCGGGGTCGTGGTCGACGAGCGCTGCCGGGCCGGCGCACCGGACGTCGTCGCCGTCGGTGATGTCGCCGCCTTCCCCACCGGCGACGGGCGCTTCCGGCGCACGCCGCACTGGGACAGCGCGATCGGCCAGGCCAGGGCCGGTGTCGCCGCGCTGCTGCACGGCGACGAAGCACCGCCGTACACACCTCAACCGTACTTCTGGACCGAGGCGTTCGGCCTGGCCGTCAAGCTCGCCGGAACGCTGCCGGCCGCCGGGGAACCCACCGTGCTGAAGGGCTCGGTCTCCGACCTGTCCGCGCTCCTGCGCTGGGACCATGCGTCGCGCCCGGTGGCCGCCGCCCTCAACCACCGTATTCCCGTGGCCCGTTTGCGCGCGCTCGCCGCGTAACACCTTCTGCCACCCATCTCAGCCCATCTCAGGCCACGATCAAAGGAGATCGTCATGACCATCGCCACGCCCCTGTCCTCCGACGTCGACCTGTTCAGCGACGAGACGCTCGCCGACCCCTACCCGCAGTACAAGGCGCTGCGCGATCTGGGTCCTGCCGTGCATCTGAGCCGGCACGGCCTGTGGTTCATCTCCCGCTACGACCAGGTACGTTCGGCTCTCGGCGACTGGGAGACCTTCTCCTCCGGGCAGGGCATCGGCCTCAACCCCGGCTTCAACGAGGCCTGGGCCAGCGCCCTGATCAACATGGATCCGCCCGCGCAGACCGAGCAGCGCAAGCTGTTCACCGACCGGCTCTCCCCGCGTGCGCTGCGACCGGTCGCCGAGAGCATCGACCAGCGCGCCGAGGAGTTGGTGGACGACCTGGTGGCTCGGAGGACCTTCGACGCCGTCACCGACCTGGCCCAGGACCTCCCCGTGCACGTGATCATGGATCTGATCGGCTGGCCGCAGGAGGGTCGCGACCAGCTGCTCGACATGGCCGCCGGGTGGTTCGACTCCTCCGGGCCGGTCTGCCCGCGTACGGCGGCCGCCGTGCCGAAGGTCGAGGCGTTGATGGGTTTTCTCGCCGAGGTCGTGACGAAGGAGAACCTCGTCCCGGGCGGCTTCGGCTGGACCATGATCGAGGCCCACAAGGCGGGCCGGATACCCGTCGAGGGCGCGATCGGTCTGCTCGCCGGCTATGTGGTGGCCGCCTTCGACACCACCATCTCGGCGATCTCCAGCGGCATGTGGCTGTTCGCCCGTCACCCCGAGCAGTGGGACCTGCTGCGCGCGGACCCGTCGCTGGTGCCCTCCGCGTTCAACGAGATCGTCCGCGTGGAGAGCCCCATCCAGGTCTTCTCCCGGGTCACCACCCGCGACGTCGATCTCGGTGAGGGGGTCGTGATCCCGTCCGGCGCCCGGGTCCTGCACAGTTACGGCGCCGCCAACCGCGACGAACGGCACTTCCCCGACCCAGACCGCTTCGACGTCACCCGCAACCCGGTCGACCACCTCGCCTTCGGCTACGGCAACCACGGCTGTGCGGGCCAGGGCCTGGCCCGTCTCGAAGTCCACGCCGTCCTCAAGGCGTTGACCGCCCGCGTGCAGCGCATCGAACTGACCGGTGAGCCGGTCCGCGCCCTCAACAACATCACCCGCGGCTTCCGGACTCTGCCGGTACGGGTCTCCTGACGAGCGGACCGATGCCCACCCGGAGATGACCGGGTGGGCATTTACTCGATCCGTGACACACAGTCGAGAATGGCAATCTCAATCACGCCTAGCATAGTTCTCGCCGGTGTGCTTCGATGAGGGCGCCCGGGCGAGTGTCCGTTGTTCGACGGGGAGCGAGGGCGGAGATGGCGACGTACGTCCTGGTACACGGTGGCGGACACGGCGGGTGGTGCTGGCAGCGGCTGACACCCCTGCTACGGGCGGCGGGGCACGAGGTGTACACGCCGACGCTGACCGGCCTTGGCGAGCGTGCCCATCTGTTGCGCCCGGACATCGACCTGGACACCCACATCACGGACGTCGTGGGTGTCCTGCGGTACGAGGACTGCACCGATGTGATCCTGGTGGGGCACAGCTACGGCGGGATGGTCATCACCGGAGTCGCTGACCGGGCAGCCGAGCGGATCGCCCACCTCGTCTACCTCGACGCCGCGATTCCCGAGAACGAGCAGTCCCTCGTCCAGGTGGCCGGCGAGCTCATGGCCGCGGCCCGGGCCGGGTCCCGGGTGGTGGACGGTGTGGAACTGGTGCTGTGGCCCGACTCCGACGCCGTCAAGTACTACGGGATCACCGAGCCCGGGGACGTCGCGTGGATGTGGGACAGGCTCACGCCCCATCCGTGGAAGTGCTTCGAGCAGCCACTGCGGCTGAAGGATCCCGCGGCCCTGACCCGGATCCCCCGCACCGAGGTCCACACCACGTCGTCCTTGTCCATGGCCCCGCCCGGCACCGCGGAGGCTCTGGCCGGCAACGAGCGGACGTGGGTGGTCGATTCCGGCCACGACCTGATGGTGACCGCACCGACGGCGGTGGCCGAGATCCTGTTGCAGCTCGGCGCCGACTGATCCTCGACCTCTCGCTGAAAGGGCTCACCGGCTGAGACCAAGTTGGCGCAACACCGACCCCTCGCGCCTCCCCTGCGGTCCCCGTCGATCCGTACCCTCGAGTCATCCCGGTCATCGATCAGAAGTGAGTTTCCCATGGGCGTTTCCTCGGATTACCCCGATGTCCCCGAATGGGTTTCGAAACCCGAGGGATATCAGGCAGGAGCCGTCACCAAGTACAAGGGCAACATCTTCCGCGCCGCCTTCTGGGCCTCGGAGCCGGGGGTCGGCGACGCCAACACGAATGGCTGGCGGTTCTTCGACGAGCTGTACGACCAGAGCGCCCATACGCCGGTCCAGCAGGCGAAAGTCATCGCCTACATACCCACCTGGCGAAAAGCCGAGGGATTCGACTACGGCAATGGCGAGATGTATCAGTACATCACGCACGGGATCATCGCGTTCCTGACGTTCAGCCAGAGCAGCCTCGGCGAGTTCGACTCCGCGTCGCTGGCGGAGATCAAGACGATTCTCCCGGATGTCGTCATCGCCGGGAACCTGACCGACACCAAGATCATGGTCGCGCTGGGCGGCGCGAACGACTACGCCTTCCTGGACCTGATGACGGCGGTGGGAAACAATCCCGCCGCCCCGCAGCTCGACCAGGCCGTGCGAAACGTGGCCGACTTCGTCACCGCCAACGGCCTGGACGGCGTCGACCTCGATCTGGAGTGCTGGTGGGGCAAACCCGGTGAGCCGGACCAGGGCGGCCGGCTGAAGAGCGACGGACCGCATCCCGCAGGGCGGGGTCTGACGCTGTTCGCTCAGAAACTGAAGCAGGCCATGCCCGGCAAAATCGTTTCGGCGGCCATTTTCGGCACGTCGTGGTACGGCAACAACTACGACCCGGCGGTCGCGGACCACGTCGACTGGCTCGGGGTCATGACCTATGACCTGACCGGGTCGTGGGACCGGTCTCCGGTGGGCCCGCACACCGCCCTGCTGAAGATCCGCGGGGAGGACACCGCGGACGTACGCGAGGCGGACGTCTACCAGGAGTCGTACCTTCCCGAACAGCAGGGCGGCTGGCCGGGGCCCCGGACGGGCGGTTCGTCCTCGGGCGCGGACAACATCGAGAACAACCCGATCGGGTCGGTGGAGGACTCCCTCTGGTACTGGTCGAACCCGCTCTTCGTGAACTGGCAGGGGACAGGGCACGGTGTCGCCCGCGACAAGATCGCGGCCGGGGTGCCGATCTACGGCTATGACTTCACCGCCGCGAAGGATCCGGACGACCTGACCGGGGAGGTGCCCCCGGGATACAAGACGCTGCGGTACAAGGAGATCCTGGACGCGTTCCCGGACGCGCACAACGCCGCGAGCGCGAGCATCAAGACTCCCGGAACCACACTCCGGCCCGCGCTCGGCGAGCCCCTGCCTCCGGGCGACTACCCGTACGCCCACAACATCTATTTCGAGACCCCGGCCACCGCCGTCACCAAACTGAACTTCCTCAAGGACGTGGGAGCCCAGGGCGTCATCATCTGGGAACTCTCCAATGACGTCTGGGAAGACGGCAAGAGCATCATCAAGGCCCTCTACCGCGCCTCCGGCAACCCCGAGCCCTCGCCCGTCACGAACCCGCCGGTCCCGGTGGCCAGCCACTGTCTGTGGGACTCCATCGGGTTCCTGGGCCACGCGACCGACTACCTCCAGTTCCAGGACGACGGAATCATCCGGTCCGGTGTGCGGCAGTTCTCGGCCCGACTGTGGAACATCCCCGACGGAGACGACTGGGTGTCCGTCGCCAAACGCTCGCCGGCGGTGATCAGGAGGCAGTACTTCAACCGGCCGACCCGCATCGTGGACAAGGGGGCACTGGGACTCTGGGGCGAGTTCGACGTCGTGGAATCGGACGACGTTCCGGCCTGGTACTGGGGTCACATGGAGACGGAGGACGGGGCGCCGTCCGGGTTCACGCGGTATCGCTCGCGCTTGTGGGGCCTGTCGCTCAGTGACGACTGGAAGGCCGGCGCGAGGCAGACTCCGGCGCTCGTCGCAGGTCAGTACTTCGACCAGCCGACGGAGATCGACGACCAGGGAGTCACCGGCCTCTACGGCCTCTTCGACGTCAGTGACGAGTCGAGCACCATGCCCTCGCTCGTGACGCAGGCCGCCGGGCCCAACGACTGCTCCTACTGCCTGATCGACGACTTCCCCACCCAGCCCAACGTGGCACAGGTGAACCTCACGACCACGATGACCGTCGGGGAGGGGACGCCCTACCTCTACTCGGTGATCACTCGGGACAGCGAATCGCTCGATTTCCCCGAGGGGGTCGTCATGACCCTCCAGGACCCCGACGGGACCACCTACGACCAGGCCGTCGAGGACGGCAATCAGTTCGTCCTGATGTCCGGTTCCTCGGTGCGGTGCCTGATCGTCAAGGATCCCAAAGCGGGCGACTGGACCATGCACATGAACGTCCCGAGCGGCGTCGATTTCCGCTGCGAATGCGACACCGTTCCGAATGCGGACGTCTTCGACTCCATGGTGGAGACCTGGCAGAAACTCAGTAAATGGAGCGACATCGAGCCCCGGGACATCAGCGTGGGCCAGGTCGCGGCATTCCTGGGAGTGGCGGCGATCACGCTCCTGGTCCCCTTCCCGCTGGGTATCGCCACCCGAGCCCTGATATTGGCCGTCACCGGAGTCGGCTGGCTGGGGTTCTCCAATTCGGGCGCCATTGATTCCGTCTCACGAAACATGGCGGAAGTCGCGGGAATCCTGACGAAGGTGATGAAGGACCTGAAGGAAGAAGGGTTCCCCGCCCTCGAAAAGTACCGCTACCTGGTCGGGAAGAACATTTCCTACGACGAGTACCAGGTCATTCTCAAGTACCCCGCCAATCTCTTCCACTGGCTCGGGATCCACCGCAGGGTGTTCCAGATCGTCGAACACATGACGGACGCGGAGGAACAGAACGCCGTGCGCCATGTGTACTGGCAGTGTCTGCTCAAGAAGAGGCTGGGCCACGACTTCGCCGTGGCGATGGGCGACGCGCACGAGCGTGGCCGCCCGGGGTCCGATGCGGACAACCGGGCGGACGAGATCAACAACAGGATCGGTCTTCAACTGGCGGAAGACGTGGAGTCCGAGGAGGACTGCCTGCAACGCGCCCGCGAGATGTGGGCAGCCGGCGAGCTGGCCACGCGAGAGGACCTGGAGACAGACCCGACCTGATTTCGGGCGTCACTGTTCGGGTTGCAACGCGGGGGCGCCGCCAGTGTGTTGCGCAGCGCCCCCGCCGTCGAGGAGGGCCACGGTCATCCGGCGGACCGCCTCCGTGATGAGCTCCGGGGAGGTCGCCAGGTTCATGCGTACGAAGCCCGCTCCCCCGGTGCCGAAGCCCGTTCCCGAGTTGAGGGCGACCCGGCCGCGCTCCAGGAAGACGGTCGCCGGGTCCCCGGACAGGTCCAGTGCTCGGCAGTCCAGCCACGCCAGGTACGTGCCCTGGGCCGGTTCGCAGCGCACGGCCGGGAGATGCTCGGCCAACAGGTCGGCCAGCAGACGGCGGTTGTCGTCGAGGCCCGCGAGCAAGCTGTCGAGCCAGTCCCCGCCGTCCCGCAGGGCGGCCGTGTGGGCGAGGACGCCGACGTGGCTGGGGCCGTGGCTGACCTCTTCGGGAATGCGGGCCAGGTCGTCCGACGCGCCGGGCCCGGCGACGGCGAGGGCGGCCTTGAGTCCCGCGAGGTTCCAGGCCTTCGACGCCGACATCAGCGACAGGCCGTTCTCGGCACCCGGCACGGTCAGGTACGGGACGAACCGCACGCCCCCGGCCAGGAGCGGGGCGTGGATCTCGTCCGCGACGACGCGCACACCGTACGTCCGGGCCAGTCGCGCGGCATCCGCCAGCTCGGTGGCGGTGTGCACGGTGCCGGTCGGGTTGTGCGGGCTGCACAGCAGGTACACGGGCCGCGCACCACCCTTCACGGCACGCCCGAACGCCTCCTCCAGCGCCGCGAAGTCGATCCGGAAGTCCGGGCCCAACGGGGCTTCCACGATCGGTCTGCCCATGTTCCCGACGAACTGGTAGAACGGCGGATACACAGGCGAGTTGACGATCACCGGATCACCCGGCCCCGAGACCAGCTTGAGCATCTCGACGACTCCCAGCATCACGTCGGGCACGATCGCCGTACGCTCCACCGCGAGGCCGTCCCAGCCCCACCGCTTGCTCGCGAACTCCGCGAGCGCCTCGGCGTATCCCGTGCCGGCCGGATATCCGGTGTCCCCGAGCGCCACCGCGTCCGTGATGGCCCGCGCGACCGGCTCGGCCAGCGGCACGTCCATCTCGGCCACCCACAACGGCAACACGTCGTCCGGGTAGGTGCGCCACTTCATGCTCGTCCGCTTCCTCAGCTGCTCCAGGGAGAGGCTGCGCAGCGGGTTCGAGCCGTCGGGGACAGGAGTTTCTCGCGGAGAGGTGTCCATGCGGCCAAAATACGCGAAGGGGCCTGAAGGAAATCCGCCTCTTTCGGTCCCGACCCGCTCGCGCTCACGCATGCACCTCGACGTCTCCGACCGGCACGGCACAGCACAGCAGCGCCTGGTCGACGTCCAGTGGCACGGCCGGTTCGCTGAGGTGTGCGACCTTGCCGGTGATCCGCTGGCGGCAGCTTCCGCAGGCTCCCGCGCGGCAGGCCGAGGGCAGCTTGAGGCCTGCGGCTTCGGCCGTCTCGAGGAGCGTGCCGCTGTCCGCGGTCCAGGTAGCCCGCGTGCCGCTCGCCGTGAACTCCACGGTGAACGGGCCGGGCTCGGGCGGTGGCCGTTCGTCGAGGGACACCGGGCTCGGCGACAGGAAGCGCTCGTCGGTGACGGCGTCGCCCGGGACACCGGCGGACAGCAGTGCCGTACGCACCGTGTCGACGAAGCTGGGTGGGCCGCAGAGGTACGCCTCCACCGACCCGTCCGCCGCCAGTTCACACAGGTCCGCAGTGGTGGGACGGCCGGGCCGGGCCCCGTACGGCAGTTCGGCCCCGGGGTCGGTGACGTACAGCCGTGCCGTCGAGTGAGGCAGTTTCGCGAGGAGTTCGAGCACCGGTTCCCACAATGGGGTCTCGGCGCTGCTGCGGACGACGTTCAGCACGGTGACCGGGCGTTCGGGGGCGGTGTCCAGCAGGTCGCGGAGGACGGGGAGCACGGGGGTGATTCCGATGCCCGCCACCGCGAGCAGGAGCGGGCGGTCGGAGGAGGCGTCGGTCGTCAGCTCGGTGCCGTACGGGCCGGACAGGAGCACGCGCGAGCCGAGCGGCAGGGCGTGCAGCCAGGGGGACATGCGGCCGTCCGCGATCCGTTTGACGCTGATACGCAGTTCGGTGTCGGAGGCCCCGGTGAGGGTGTAGCAGCGCCACAACGGGCCTTCCTCGTCCGTGAGATGGAGGCGGAGGTGCTGGCCGGGGCGGCACCTGGCCCCGGCAGGCTCGCGGAAGGCGAAGGTGGTGACCGTGGGGCTCTCCTCGGTCCGCCCGATCAGTTCGGCCCGCCGGGGGCGGCCGGGTTCGGCCAGACGGGCGGCGTACCGAGGCATCGCGGGTGCGCTCCCCCAGCACACGAGCCGGTCCCCCACCTCGATCCGGCCCCCGCGCACGACCCGGGCGTACACCCCGCAGTACAGGTGCCCGAAGCGGGACGCCAGCAGCGCCGGGACGTTCAGGTCGCGCACCCCTGTTCCGGGGCGGACGGTGGTGGCGCGGCAGCGCTCGGTCGGGAACGTGAACTCCAGCTCCGCCGCGCCGAGTTGGACCCGTTGTCCGGGCAACTCCAGTTCGTGCCAGGCGCCGAGGCCGGAGATGTGGAGGTTGGCCCGGAAGCGGAGGGGGTCGACCGGGACTCCGGCCGCCTCTGCGAGCGCCTCCACCGTGTCGAGGTTGATGACGGACAGGGGTGCGTCGGGCCAGTCCCACAGCGCGGCGCCGGGGCGCTCCAGGCGGACCGGCCCGAGCAGGTCACGGATCGGCTCGTCGGTCTCCCTCAGGTCGCCGCCGTCCAGGGCGATCCGCAGCTCACGGCCGTCGGGGGCCGTGAGGCGCAGGGCGTCCGGCTCCGACGTCAGCCCGTAGGCGCCGAGTTCGGCATGCTTGCGCAGGCGCAGCAGGACCTCGCTGGAGATCCAGCCGTTCGCGTTCGCCTTGACCGGCACCGCGCCCTCGGAGAGTCCGAAGGCACGGTCCAGCGGCAGCCCTTGACCGACCGTCAGCTCGGCATGGGACAGTGGTTGGCCCGGCAGTCCCTTGACGGGGTACCGGTACACGGCCGTCAGAAGTGCTCCCACGCCGACTCCTCCCCCGCCGTACAGGGACCGCCGTCGTGGCAGCTCAGCCGGCCCTCCGCCAGGTCCAGCCGGACCGTGAGGAGTGTGCGCCACTGCTGGTGGAACGGCAGTCCCGGCTGCGGGTGGCAGCACACCGGGGCGCCGTCGCTCTCGTGGACGTCGAGCAGCTCGGTCCAGCGGGCCGGGTCGGGTGAGGCGAGCAACTTCCGTCGGGCGGTGAGGTGTTCGAGCCGGGCGTAGGTTCCTGCGGTGGGTGCGGCCAGCTCCCCGGTAGCGAGGCGGGGATCGAGGAAGTGGTTGGTGTGCAGGAGGTATCCGTCGCTGTCCGGGGGCAGTACGGCGGTTCCGGCCGGGCTGAGTTCGACGCACACGGCGTCGCTGTGCCGTCCGTCGTGGGCGACGACCGTCAGGACGGTGGACGCGGAGACGTCCGCCGACCGCGCGATGTCGACGGCCTCGGCGAGGGTGGCGGCCTCGTCCAGGATCCTGCGGGCCACGATGTGCACCGGGACGCCGATGCGCGCGCCGTCGGCGGTGTGGCTGAGGATGTTGAAGTGCAGCCCGAGGCCTGCCGAGTTGAGGCCGATCTTGCCGAGGATGCCGGCCTCCGTGAAGGTCCGCACCTCACCGGTCCGGCCGGTCCGGTGCCGGACCAGGTTCTTGGTGTCGGTGAACTCCTCGTGCCAGTCCCAGGTCTGGATGGTGTGCGGGGCGCCCGGGCCGCCGACGTACACGGCGGTGGTGCACTCGCCGTCTGCGGTGGCGCCGACGGTCGCGAGGATCTCGGTGCGGGCGTTGAGTATCCCGAGCTGCCACAGTTCCACGCCCGCGCCCCGGGCCAGGGCGACGAGTTCGGTGTGCAGGGCGGGCGCCCAGCGCCGTATCTCCTCGGCGGCCTGTTCGCCGTACGACGGGAGGACGCCCGGATCGACCTGTACGGCTTCGAAGAGCCGCCGGTACTCGGTGATGCTCCTGCGTATGCGGGCCCGGTCGGCGGTGCCGACGGTGTGGCCGCGTTCCGCCGGGTCTGCGGTGTCGGTGTGGTGGCGGGCGATCACCGGGAGCTGCTCAGGATCGCGTCCCACATCACCTCGGCCGCGATGGCGCCGAGGCCCACGGAGTTGATGGCGTGGGCGCCGATCCGGGAGGGGGTCGTCGGCAGGTCGACCTCGTCGGTGGTGAGGGTGAAGAGGGTGTCGCCGTCGAGGTTGGTGTGGAAGGGCTGGATGCCCCGGTTCATGGAGCCGTGCACCTGTCTGCCGAACTGTTCCAGGGCCCGGTCGTCGAGCCGTACGTTGGTGATGAGCGCGGAGATGGTGGTGTTGCCGTGCGCGGTGGTGGGGCCGTCGCCGGCGAAGGCGGCCTGGTAGTCGAGGTGGGGCAGGCGGCGGGTGCCGGTGGCGGGGTCGTAGTTGCCGCGGATCACGGTGCCGTCGCGGTCGACGACCACGCCGACCGCGTTGACCACGGTCACGGCGAGGATCCTGATGTCGCCGATCTGCCGGAAGGCGGCGCCCTGGCCCGAGAACTCGCAGCGGGTGTAGTCGATCTTGCCGACGGAGGCGCTGATCCCGGCACCGGCCCGGCCCACGGCGATCCGGTCCGTCGAGGCCATGCGCAGGGCGGCCCGGCCGAGGGCCGCGTCGGGGACCACGGCATTCCCGCGGGCCGCGAAGTCGTAGATGATCGCGCCCGACACGCACTTGAGGGCGTCCCAGCCGACCTGGTGGTCCACGCGGGCCCGCAGTTCGTCGGCAACCCCGGCGCAGGCGCCGAGCCCGTAGAGCGAGCCGCCGGACAGGCAGATGGCGTGGGCGTACTGCTTGTCGCCGTAGGAGAGGCCGATGGCGCCGCCGCGCTCGTCGATGAACATGCGGGCGCCGGCCGGGACATGGACGACGGTGGTGCCGGTGGGGCCCTCCGTGTACTGGGCGGTGCCGACCTCGACGCCGGGGAAGTCGTACTCGACAGTGCCTCGGCCGGGGCTGGGCTGCGGGACGAGGTCGAAGTCGTCGTTGCTCTTGGCCGGGCCGAAGGACGGTGGGGGGATGATCCGGGCGGCCGGTGCCGTGTGCTCGGTGAGCGTCATAGCGTCTCCAGGAGCTGTCGCGAGTAGGGGTGCTGCGGGGTGGCGTAGAAGCGGTGGGCGTCGGCGAGTTCGACGATCTCCCCGGCGCGCATGACCGCGACGCGGTGGGCGAGGTAGCGCACAGCGGCGAGGTCGTGGGAGATGAACAGGGCGCCGAAGCCGTGTTCGGTCTGGAGGTCGTGGACGAGGTTGAGGATCTGCGCCTGTACGGACACGTCGAGGGCGCTGACGGCCTCGTCGAGGACGATGAACTTGGGGTGGGTGATCAACGCGCGGGCGACGGCGACGCGTTGGCGCTGGCCGCCGGAGAGTTCGTGCGGGAGCCGGTCGGCGAAGGAGGCGGGCAGGCCGACCTGGTCGAGGATGCGCAGGACCGCCGGGTGGTGGGTGCGCAGTCGGCCGCCCTGGGCGGCGGCGAGGGGTTCGGCGACCGAATCGGCCACCGTCAGGCGGGGGTTGAGGGACCAGTGGGGGTTCTGGAGGACGGCCTGGACCTCTCCGGCGCGGGTACGGCGACCGCCGTACGGGAAGCGGACCGTGCCGGAGGTGGGGCGGCGCAGGCCGAGGGCGACGGATCCCGTGGTGGTCTTGCCGGAGCCGGACTCGCCGACCAGGCCGAGGGTCTCGCCGGCGGCGATGCGGAAGCTGACGTCCTTCACCGCGGTGAGTTTCTTGAACACGACGGACACGGAGTCCAGTTCGAGGACCGGTTCACTCATCGGGCCTCCTCCTTCGCCGGTCGCGCGGTCGGTGCAGTAGCTGCCGTGGCCGGGTGGTGGCACAGCAGCGTCCGATCCTCGACCGTGCGGGGTGTCGGGCGGGTCGTACGGCAGTCGTCGGCGGCCGATGGGCAGCGCGGGCAGAAGACGCAGCCGGGGGTGTCCTCGGTGAGGACCGGTGGGGTGCCGCCGATGGTGAGCAGGCGGGTGCCGTCCTTCGCGCGGGCGGGGTCGGCGGCGGACAGGGCTGCGGTGTAGGGGTGTCGGGGTGCGGTGAGGACCTGGGCGGTGGGTCCGTCCTCGACGACGCGGCCGCCGTACATGACCGCGATGCGCTCGCAGTGGCGGGCGACTCCGCCGAGGTCGTGGCTGAGCCACAGCACGGTGGTGCCGTTCTCGGCGGCGAGCGCGAACAGCAGCCGCAGCACTTCCTCGCGGACCTGGGTGTCCAGGGCGGCGGTGGGTTCGTCGGCGATCAGCAGGTCGGGTTTGCGTGCCATGGCCATGGCGACGACGACGCGTTGGGCCATGCCGCCGGAGATCTCGTGCGGGTAGAGGCGCAGGACGCGTTCGGGGTCGTTGACGCGGACGCCGTCGAGAAGGACGGCCGGGTCCGCCTCGGTGGCCCGCAGGGCGAGCCGCAGCTGGCGGCCGATGCGCAGGGTCGGGTCGAGGGCGCCGACGGGGTCCTGCGGGACGAACGCCAGCCGGTCGCGCCGGAGTCGGGCGAGTCGGTCGGGCGGCATGTCGAGCACGGACTCGCCGTCGAGCAGGACCCGGCCGCGCGGGAACACGGTGGCCTTCGGCAGCAGGCGTCCGACGAGCAGGCCCAGGGTGGACTTGCCGGAGCCGGACTCGCCGACGATGCCGACGGTCTCGCCGCGGCCGACAGTGAGGGAGGCGCCGTCGAGGGCGCGGACGACGCGCTTGCCGGTGCGGTACTCGGCGACGACGTCCTCGATCTCCAGCAACGGTGTCGTCATACCAGCGACCTCGTCTCTCGGGGTTCGAAGCGGTCGCGCAGGCTGTCCCCGATGAGGTTGACGGCCATGATGGCGGCGATCAGGACGACTCCGGGGGCGACGATCAGCCAGGGCGCGCCGACCATGTAGAGGCCGCCCTCCTGGATGAGCAACCCGAGGGAGGCGTCCGGGAGTTGGACGCCGTAGCCGAGGAAGCTGAGGCCGCCCTCGACGAGGATGCCGACGGACAGGGCGTAGGTGCCCTGGACCGCGACGGTGCCGGCGACATTGGGCAGAATGTGCCGGAGCATGATCGTCGGGGCGCGGACGCCGCTGATCCGGGCGGCGGTGACGAACTCGCGGCGGGCGACCGCGCGGGCGGCGATGCCAACCATGCGGGTCATCAGCGGGACGGTCACCAGGACGATCGCGGCGAGGGCCGCCGTACGGCCGGGGCCGAGGACCGCGGCGACCAGGACGGCGAGGACGATGGCGGGGAAGGCGTAGAGCACGTCCCCCATCCGCAGGATCAGTTCGGCGGTACGGCCGCCCCGGTAGCCGGCGAGGACGCCGAGGGCCGTGCTGATGACCGCCGTGCAGGTGACGGCGAGGGCAGACAGCAGGAGGGTGGTGCCGACGCCCTGGAACAGCCGGGGAAGCAGGGAGCGGCCGAGGTTGTCGGTGCCCAGGGGCCAGCTCGCGGCCGGGGGTTGCAGGCGCGGGCCGACGATGGCGTCGGGGCGGCCTCCGAGGCTCGCGAGTTGTCCGATCAGGGTGACGAGGACGAGGGCGACGAGCACCCACAGGGCGACGCGGAAGAGGCCGTCGTAGCCGCGCATGGCTGCCGCGCGGCGGATACGGCGAGGGAGGTATCCGCCCGAGGCGGCCACGCCGGACTTCGGCGCGGGCGACTCGGGGCCCGGGGCTGTCGGGGCGGCGTCCGGCGCAGGCAACACGGCGCCCGGGACCGTCGGGGCGGCGTCCGGCGCAGGCAACACGGCGCCCGGAGCCGTCGGGGCGGCGTCCGGCGCAGGCAACTCGGCACCCGGAGCCGTCGGGGCGGCGTTCAGTGCGGCCGACACGGCGCCCGGAGTCGCCGTCCCGGCGGTTCGCGCGGCCGGGTTGGCCTCCGGGTTCCGGGTCGGGCGGGCCCTGAGTTCCTTCCTCCTCATCCCGTCGCCTCCTTTCCGACCGTGCCGATCCGTGGGTCGATCAGCCCGCTGACCAGGTCCACCAGCAGGTTGGTGGTGATGAACACGGTCGCCGCGAGGAGCACGCCCGCCTGGATCACCGCGTAGTCACGGCGGTCGAGGCCGTCGACGAGGTACGAGCCGAGGCCGGGGACGTTGAAGAGGCGCTCCACGATGACCGTGCCGCCGAGGAGGTAGGCGCTGAGGGTGGCCACCAGGGTGAGGACGGGGACCGCCGCGTTGCGCAGGACGTGGTGGCGCACGATGAATCCCTTCGGTTCGCCACGCGCGACCGCCGCCGCGATGTGGGGTTCGACCAGCACGCCGAGCACCGCGTCACGGGTGGTGCGGGCGGTCGCGGCGACGCAGAACACGGCGAGGACGCAGGCGGGCAGGATCAGGGAGCCGACGGAGCCGAGCGGGTCCTGGGACCAGGGGACGTACGTCCCGACGGTCAGGCCCAGGCTGTAGCGGGTGAACAGGAACACGACCAGGCTGCCGAGGACGAACTCCGGCAGGCTCATGCCGAAGGCGCTGACCAGCCGGCCCGGGACTCCCCCGCGTCCGCCGCCGTCCCGGGTGCCGGTGTACACGCCGAGCGGGACGCCGACGGCGACGGTGAGGAGGAGGGCGAGGACGGTGAGGGTGACGGTGACCGGGAGGCGGTCGCCGAACTCGGCGGCGACCGGGGTGCGGGCGGCGAGCGAGGTGCCGAAGTCGCCCTGGACGGCATTGCGCAGCCAGTACCCGTACTGCTCGACGACCGGCCGGTCGAGGCCGAAGCGGGCCGCGGCCTCCGCCTTCTCTGCGCGGCTCGCGAGCGGTCCGAGGACGAGGTCGGTGTAGCTGCCGGGCATGGCGCGGACCGCCGCGAAGATCAGCACCGAGGCGCCGAAGAGGGTGAGGGCGGCGGTGACGGTACGGCCCAGGAGCCAGCGGATGTGGTCCATGGCCGGCTACTTCGCGCCCGGGAGCGTGTAGGAGGTGAGGTCCCGCAGGAAGTTGCCGTAACCCTCGGCGGCGCGCAGGGTGGGGCTGACCTGGTCGGTGCGGTAGCCGATGACGGAGGGGCGGGTCACCAGGGGCAGCATCTGGGCGGCGGTGTCGACGCGGGCGCACAGGTCGGCGAGGGTCTTGGTGCGGGCGCTGCCGTCGGGTTCGCTCGCGGCCTTGTCGATGAGGGCGTCGAGGGTCTTGTCGTCGTTGAGGAAGGTGCCGGAGAAGCCTGCGATGACGGGGTTCCACCAGCGGGACACCATGGAGGCGTCGACGTAGCCGGCGAACCAGCCGATGGCGAGGTCGAAGTCGGGCTTGGCTCCGAACACCTTGGCGCCGTAGGTGGTGTCGTCGTACTTCTGGATCTTGACGGTGACCCCGGCGGCGGCGAGCTGCTGCTGGATGACCTGGGCGATCTGGCCGACGGCGGGCTCGGAGGTGTACACGGCGAGGCGCAGGGTGCCGATGTTCTTGAGGGCGGTGGTGTCGCCGCTCGTGGCGGGGAGCTTCGCGGGGTCGCAGGCGCCGGGCAGGACGCTCGGGGTGACGCCGGTGGGCTGTGCCTGGCCGCCGAGGGCGACGGAGGCGATCTCGGTCCGGTTCAGGGCGCTGTTCAGCGCGAACCTGATCTTCTCGTCGGCGAGCGGTGAGTCGGGGTTCTTCGAGTTCTGGATCAGGTAATAGAAGTCGCTGTTGGTCTGGCTGACGACCTTGGCGTTCTTCGTGCCGGTCAACTGGTCCATGGAGTCGACGTTGTTGAAGTTCACGAATGCCGCGCTGCCATTGCGCAGGGCGGCGAGGCGGGCGGCTTCCTGCGGCACGATCTCGATCTTCAGGTCGCCGATACGGATGTTTTTCGTGTCGCGGTAGGACGAGTTGCGGGTGAAGTTCCAGTACTGGTCCTGCTTGTGGTCCTTCACCACGAACGGGCCGGTGCCCAGCATTTCCTTCTGCGGGTCCAGCGAGCCGTCGTCGATCTCCTTCATGGGGAGGATCGCGGCAGGGGTGTTGGCGAGCGCGGCGAGGAACGGCGTGTAGGCCTTGGTGAGTTCGACGGTCACCTGGTCCGCGCCGGTGGCCTGCACGGACTTCACCGGGCCGAGCTGGGCGGCGTAGGCAGCCTTGGACTTCAGCAGGCGCTGGATGCTGCCGACGACGTCGGCGGGGGTGAGCGCGCGGCCGTTGGAGAAGGTCACGCCCTTGCGGAGGGTGAAGACGTAGGTGGTGGCGTTCGGCTGCTTCCAGGAGCTGGCCAGCAAAGGCTCGATGCCGAACTTGGGGTCGACGGTCACGAGGGGCTCGTAGACGAGGGACTCGATCGACCAGGAGCGGGCGGTGGCGGCGGTCTGCGGGTCGAGACCGCCGGCCTCCACGGAGTCGTAGTCGAGCTGGACGGTGAGCGGTCCGGTGCCCTTCAGAGAGGTGTCGGATTCCGCGAGGTAACCGGATTTCGACGCCTTGCCGGCGGCGCCGGCATCGGTCGTGGCAGGTGCGGAACAGGATGTCACTGCGGCCGAGAGAGCGGCGGAACAGGCGACGAGGAGTGCTGATCTTCGCATTCTCGCTCCTCCTTTCGGAGAGTTTGCCGGATCGTTCCGGCAATTACGGTGAGAGAACTGGCGGTTGGGGTGACACGGAATTCCTGTGACGCTTTCGGAGAACGCCTACGCAGAGGTGGAGGCGCGGAAGTGGAGGTCGATGGGAAGGGGACGCACGGTCCCCCGCGGTGTCTCGCCGGAGAGAATCTCGCAGAGCAGCCGGGCGCACTCGGCGCCCATGGTCCGCGGCCGGAGGTCGACCGCGGTGATCGGGGGTTCCGCCGTTCGCATGGCGGAGCTGTCGACGCAGGAGGCGAGGAGCAGGTCCTGGCCCACCGTGCGTCCGGCGGCGCGCAGTTCGGGCAGTACGGCCGCGGCGGCGCCGTCCGCGGCGCACACGATCGCGTCGATGTCCGGCGTCCGCGCGAGCAGTTGCCGTACGGCGGCCTGCAGCACGTGGGGCGGGGAGCCGAACGGCTCCTTGCTGACGAGTTCGGGCAGGCCGTGCTCGGCGCACCAGCGGGCGTGGGTCCGCTGGAGGGTGAGGGCCCAGTCGCCGGTGGTGTCCGAGGCGACGAACGCCGGGCGGCGGGCGCCGGACGCGTAGAGGTGGTCGAGGAGTTCGGTCATCGACGCGTCGTGGTCGGACCGTACGACCCCGGTGGGCTCACGGTCGCCGACGTACCGCTCGGCCGTGACGACCGGCAGTCCGCTGCTCATCAGCTGCTCGACGAACGGGTCCTCGGCCATCGGGTCGCACAGCACCAGGCCGTCGACCTGCGGGATTGTGCCGCGTCGGTGCGGGAGGTGTCCGGAGGACAGCAGGGTGACGTTGAGTCCGGCGCGGGCCGCCTGTTCGGCGACGCCGAAGACGAACGACATGTAGTACTCGGCGCTGGTCAGGAACTCGGGGATGTGCAGCGCGATGGTCTCGGTGACCGAGGTGCGCAGGCTGCGAGCGGTGCGGTTGGGCGCGTAGCCGAGCCGCTCGGCCGCCTCCAGGACGGCCCTGCGGGTGGGTCCCGAGACCCGGCCGTGGCCGCGCAGCGCGTCCGACGCGGTGGTCTTGGAGACCGCGGCCTCCCTGGCCACGTCGGCGATGGTGGGCGCGTCGGGTCCGGGTGGCAGGTCAGGAATCCTGGTCGACATGGCGGGTCACCAACCGTGGGTGAGGACGTCGTCGAGAGCGGCGACGAACACGTCCGCGCTGTCCCGGGTCAGACACAGCGGCGGTTTGATCTTCAGCACGCACTGCCGGTCGGAGGTGGGCTGCATGATCACGCCGAGTTCGCGCAGCCGCTCGCAGATCGCGGCCGTCTCCTCGGTCGCGGGCTCCAGGGTCGTACGGTCGCGCACGAACTCCACGCCCAGATAGAGGCCCGAGCCGTGCACGGCGCCGATCAGCGGGTGCCGGTCGGCGAGTTCGACGAGCCGTTCCTTCAAGTGGCCGCCCACGTCACGGGCGTTGGCCTGGAGGTCCTCGTCGCGCAGGACGTCGAGGACGGTCAGGCCGACGACCGAGCTGACCGGGCTGCCTCCGGAGGAGGAGAAGAAGTAGCCCTGGGTGCGGTAGGCGTCGGCGATCTCGCGTCGGGTGATCACCGCGCCGAGCGGGTGTCCGTTGCCCATGGCCTTGGCGACGGTCACGACGTCCGGTACGGCGCCCTGCTGCTCGAAGCCCCAGAAGTGGGTGCCGAGCCGGCCGTAGCCGACCTGCACCTCGTCGGCGATGCAGAGGCCGCCTGCGGCGCGGGTGGCTTCGTAGACCTGCTTCAGGTAGCCGTCGGGGAGGGCCATGCCGCCGGCGTTCCCGTAGTACGGCTCGCACAGGAAGGCGGCGGGTGCGCGGCCCTCGGCGGCGAGTTCGGTGATCCGGGCGGCGGCCTCGGGGCCGTAGCGCCAGGCCTCCTCGCCCCGGTAGCGGCCCCGGTAGGTGTTGGGCGCGGCGACCGTGTGCACCCAATCGGGGCGCGAGGACAGGGCGTTGGGGTTGTCGGCGACGGAGGTGGAGACGGCGTCGCTCGCGAAGGTCCAGCCGTGGTAGGCCTCTTCGACGGCGACGACGTCCTGCCGTCCGGTCGTCGCCCAGGCGAGCCTGAGCGCGAGGTCGACCGCCTCGGAGCCGCTGTTCACCAGGAACACGGTGTCGAGTTCGGCGGGGAGCAGTGCGGTGAGCCGTTCGGAGAGTTCGACCACCGAGGCGTAGTGGAAGCGGGAGTTGGTGTTGAGCCGTTGCCACTGGCGGTGGACGGCGTCGCTCAGGGCGGGGTGGCCGTGGCCGAGCACGGTCACGTTGTTGAGCATGTCGAGGTAGCCCCGGGCCCGGGTGTCGACCAGGTGCTGACGCCAGCCGCGCTCGATGCGGGGCGGGGCCTCGTAGTAGTGCTCCTGGACGGTGGCGAGAGAGTTGTTTCGGCGCTCCAGCAACTCCGTTTCCCCGGCGGGTGGTTCGGGAGCGGTGGCGAGCAGGAGTGCCGTGGGGTCCGGGCACACGTCCAGCCAGCCGGCGGCGAGTTCGGGGGTGGCGAAGCGCGGTGGGCGCAGGCCGGGGAGCATGGAGAGCTGGACGTGCAGCCGGTGGGGGCCGTCGTGGTCGGCGACGGTACCGAGCAGTTGGCCGGGCTTGACGGGGCCGGCAGGCAGGGGGCCGGTGTCGAGGCCGTCCAGGATCAGGTCGGGGCCGTTGTCCTGACGGAGTGTCACCACCCAGTCGGCGTCCCGGGTTAGCGTGCCCTCCCAGGGCGCCCGTACCTCCAGCGGGCCGGTGACGTACAGCTCCACGCCGAGCGCGCAGGTCTCGGGCAGGGTCTCGGTGTCGACGGTCGTGCGGGTCAGCCGGTACTCGCCGTGCCGGGTTCGTACGGCCTGATGGTCCGTCAACAGCGAGGCGGCAAGGGCTTGTTCGACGTCTGCGTCCTGCCAGCGGCCGGTGTGGAGATCGTCGGCGAGCACCGACAGGTCGAGGGCGGGTACGGCGTCCGGGAGGGCGGGCAGCAGGCGGTCGCCGGTGAGCGGTGCGGGGGTCGTCGACAGGCCCAGCGCGTCCCGGAGTTGTGCCGTCATCACCTGTGCCGGGACCTTCGTCGCGACCTCGAACATCGTCCACTCGCGGTCCAGCGCGGCCGAGGCGTAGTCGTTGTCCGGGTCGAGCCTCACGTCGTACTGGCCGCTGACCACCAGGACGGCCGCGCGCAGCACGAGCAGTGGCCAGAGCACCGCGATCTCGTCGTCGCCGAGCGGGCGTTCGGCGTGGAAGGCGCGCACGGCGGGCAGCACGGACGTCGGGCCCGCCCCGTGGTGGTGCAGGACGGAGGTGCAGGCGACGGCCAGTTCCGCGACCGTCCAGCCGAGGCCCAGGTCGCCGAAGTCGATCACGCCGACGGGCAGGGGGCGGCCGTCGGGGGCAGCCTCGCAGACCACGTTGTTGTCGGTGATGTCACCGTGGACGACCTGGGTCGGCAGCCCGTCGGCGTACGGCCCGACCAGGGCGTGCGCGGCGCGGGCGGCCCGTAGGACGCGCTGGGCACGGAGTTGGTCGGGCAGGTGCGGGGCCAGCGTCTCGACCACCGTGAGCGCGTTGCGCAGGTCCCACAGCCGGACCCGGTCCGGCTCGGCGGCGTCGAGACCGGCCAGGGCGGCGGCGACCTGTCCGGCGATACCGCCGAGCCGGGCGACGACCGACGGGGCGAGGTAGCGGCTGTCCATGATCGGCTCGCCGGGGACGAAGTCCAGGAGCAGACAGGCGAGTTCCGAACCGTCGACGGTGAGCCACTGGAGCCGGTCGCCGTCGACGCCGGGCCTGGCCCGCGGGAGCCTCAACTCCGGGAGCGCCGAGGCCAGTTCGTCGATGGCCGCACATTGTGCGCGCAGGGCGGCAGGGACGGTGGCCGGGTTGGCGATCTTCAGGACGTGTTCGGCGGTGTCGGTGCGCACCCGGCAGTTCTGGTCCTGCTGGCTGCCCAGCGACTGGACCGTCCCACACACCCCGAACCGCTCGGCGAGGAGCGCGAGCACGTCGGCCTCGTCGACCTGGGCGATCGGCTCGACGAGCCAGTCGGTGGAGGGAAGACCCATGGGTGGCACCGCTTCTCCTGCGTGTGTCTCTTGCCTTGCATGTCTCCGGCGTAGCGCGTGACTTGCATGCCGGAACGTTCCGGCAAACGTAGATCCGACATCCCGGAGCGTCAATACCATGAGGGGACATTTCAAAAAAATTGAAAGTTTGGGGTTGGTAAGGCTACCCTCACCTCGCCCCCGCCGCTCAGCGGCCACTCGCACCTCCTGGATGGCGTCATGAGAGTCCCCTCCCTCGGAAGAACCCTGGCCGCCTGCGCGGCCTCCGCCCTGCTCGTACTGACCGGCTGTGCGGACTCCGACTCCGATTCCGACTCCGCCGGTTCGTCGGAGGCATCCTCCTCGGCGTCCGCCGCCGCCTTCCCCGTGAGCATCAAGCACGCCTTCGGTACGACGGTGATCGAGAAGAAGCCGACGCGCGTCGCCACGATCGTGTGGAGCAACCACGATGCCGCACTCGCCCTCGGGGTCGTCCCCGTCGGCATTCCGAAGCAGACGTACGGCGACCAGGACGGCGACGGCGTGCTGTCGTGGACCACGAAGAAGCTCACGGAGCTGAAGGCGGACACCCCGGCGTTGTTCGACGAGTCCGACGGCCTGGACTTCGAGGCGATAGCCGACACCCGCCCGGACGTGATCCTCGCCGCCCACTCCGGCCTGTCCAAGGCCGACTACACGACCCTCAGCGAGATCGCCCCGACCGTCTCCTACCCCGACACCGCGTACGGCACGACCTGGCGGGACACCGTCCGGCTCGACGCCGAGGCGCTGGGCCTCGCCTCGGAGGGCGACGCGCTCGTCGCGAGCCTGGAGAAGTCGATCGACGAGGCGGCCGCGAGCCACCCCACGATCGCGGGCCGTACCGCGCTGGTCGGCTACATCGACCCCAAGGACTTCAGCACGGTCGGCTACTACACCACCCACGACGCCCGGAACCAGTTCTCCGTCGACCTCGGCATGAAGTACCCGGACAGCCTCACGGACCTGTCCGCGAAGACCGACGAGTTCTACTCCACCATCAGCGCGGAGAAGGCCGACGTCTTCGACGACGTCGACATCTTCGTGACCTACGGCGACGACAAGCTCCTGGCGAGGCTCCAGAAGGACCCGCTGCTCGGCAAGATCCCGGCGATCGCCAAGGGCGCAGTCGTCGTCCTGGAGGACAACTCCGAGCTGGCTGCCGCACTTTCCCCGCCCACCGCGCTCACCATCCCGGCCACCACCGACGAGTACGCCGGTCTGCTCGCCGACGCGGCGGCCAACCTCAAGTGAGAGCGCGCTCGTCGCTGTGGCTGGCGGCCTGTGTGCTGCTGGTCGCCGTGGCCGCCGTGCTGTCCGTCATGTTCGGCGCCCGGACGGTCTCCCCCGGCGACGCGCTGGCCGCCCTCGTGCACGGCGACGACGGCTCCCTCGCCCGGGCCGCCGTCCGGCAGCGTGTCCCCCGTACGGGGCTCGCGCTGCTGGTCGGCGCGGCGCTGGGCACGGCCGGCGCGGTGATGCAGAGCCTGACCCGCAATCCGCTGGCCGACCCGGGCATCCTCGGGGTCAACGCCGGTGCCGCGCTGGCGGTCGTCTACGGCATCGCGTACCTCGGCATCAGCACACCCGCGCAGTACATGTGGCTGGCGGTCGGCGGGGCGGGTGCGGCGGCCGTGCTCGTGTACGTGATCGGCTCGCGCGGGCGGGGCGGTGCGACGCCGGTGAAGCTGGCGCTGGTCGGGACGATGGTCACGGCCGCGCTGTCCTCACTGGTCAGCGCGGTGCTGCTGCCGCGTCTCGACGTGGTGGACACCTTCCGGTTCTGGCAGATCGGCGGGGTGGGCGGGGCGTCGGCGGACGGCATCCTCCAGGTGCTGCCGCTGCTTGCCGCCGGTTTCGTGCTCAGCCTGGCCTCCGCGCGGGGCCTCAACGCGCTCGCGCTCGGCGACGACCTGGCCACCGGTCTGGGTCAACACGTCGCCCGTACCCGCCTGTTGGCGGCTCTCGGGGCTGTCCTGCTGTGCGGGGCCGCGACTGCGGCGGCGGGCCCCATCGGCTTCGTAGGCCTGGTCGTCCCGCACATGGTCCGGCTGCTGACCGGCCCCGACAACCGCTGGGTCCTGCCCCTGTCCGCCCTCACCGGGGCAGCCCTCGTGACCCTCGCCGATGTGACGGGCCGTCTGGTGGCCCGGCCCGAGGACATGGAGGTCGGCATCGTGACGGCGGTCATCGGGGCGCCGGTGTTCATCGCCGTTGCCAGGCGGCAGAAGGTGCGTGAGCTGTGAGCGAGACCGTCGGGGCCACTGGGGTCGAGGTGATCCGTCGCGGCCGACGGCGCCGGGTCCGCCGTAGACGAGTGGTCATCGCCTGCCTGGTCACGGTGCTCGCCGCACTGTTCGTCATCAGCCTGTGCGTCGGTCACACCGTCTACTCCCCCTACGACGCCCTGCGCGTCGTCCTCGGTGAGACCGTGCCCGGCGCCTCCTTCACGGTGGGGCGGCTGCGGTTGCCGCGGGCGCTCACCGGGCTGCTGGCCGGGTTCGCGTTCGGGCTGGCCGGGGCGACCTTCCAGACGCTGCTGCGGAACATGCTGGCCAGTCCCGACGTCATCGGCATCACGTCGGGGGCGAGTGCGGCGGCCGTGTTCGCGATCATCGTGCTGGGGCTCGGCGGCACGGCGGTGTTCGTGGTCGCCGTACCGGCGGGAGTCCTGGTCGCCCTCGTGATCTACCTGCTCACCTACCGTCAAGGGGTGCTCGGCGCGCGGCTCGTGCTCGTCGGCATCGGGATGGGCGCGCTCCTCAACAGCGTGACCTCGTATCTGCTGCTGCGGGCGCCGGCCTGGGACGTGCAGGAGGCGATGCGCTGGCTGACCGGGAGCCTCGGCTCGGCGTTCTGGGACGGGGTGGGCCCGCTGACCGCCGGAGTGGTGCCGCTGTCGGCCGTACTGCTGGCGCTGGAGCGCCCGCTGACGGCGCTTCAGCTCGGTGACGACAGCGCCCGCGCGCTCGGCACCCGGGTGGAGACCGTACGGCTGGCCCTCGTGCTCGGCGCGGTCGGACTGACCGCCCTCGCCACCGCGGCGACCGGCCCCATCGCGTTCGTCGCCTTCCTCTCCGGGCCCGTCGCCCAACGGCTGACCGGCGGCAACGGCTCACCGCTGCTGCCGGCCGCGCTCACCGGCGCGGTCCTCGTCCTGGCCGCCGACCTCATCGGCCAGTTCGCCTTCGACACCCGTTTCCCCGTCGGTGTCGTCACCGGAGCCCTGGGCGCGCCCTGCCTGCTGTGGCTGCTGGCCCGGCCCGGCCGTACCCGCCTTGCCCGTCGTGCCGAAGGAGTCCTGTGAGCGCCACCCGTACCCTCACCGTCGAGGCGGCCCGCTTCGGTTACGCCGGACGGATCGTCGTCGACGGCCTCGACCTGCGGGTCCCGCCGGGCGCGGTGACCGTGATCGTCGGCGCGAACGCCTGCGGCAAGTCCACGCTGCTGCGCGGGATGGCCCGGCTGCTGGCCCCCGAGCGCGGGTCGGTGCTGCTCGACGGCAAGGACATCCACCGCACGCCGACCCGTCAAGTGGCCCGCGCGCTGGGCCTGTTGCCCCAGTCCCCCACGGCGCCCGAGGGCATCGCGGTGGCCGACCTGGTGGCGCGTGGCCGCACCCCGCACCACGGACTGCTGGGCCGCTGGACACCGGCCGACGACGAGGCGGTGGCACGCGCCATGACGGCGACGGGCGTACTGGACCTCGCCGACCGTCCCGTCGACGAACTCTCCGGCGGACAGCGCCAGCGGGTGTGGATCGCGACCGCCCTCGCCCAGGAGACCGACGTCCTGCTGCTCGACGAGCCGACCACCTACCTCGACGTCACCCACCAGGTGGAGGTCCTCGACCTGCTCACCGACCTCAACCGCGACCGGGGCACGACCGTCGTCATGGTCCTGCACGACCTCAACCTCGCCGCCCGGTACGCCGATCACCTCGTCGCCGTGAAGGACGGCGCCCTGTACGCGACGGGCGCTGCGGCCGAGGTGGTGACCCCGCGGACCGTGGCGGACGTGTTCGGCCTGCGCGCCGAGGTCATCGAGGACCCGGTGTCGGGCGCCCCACTGGTCCTGCCCGTGGGCAGACACCACACCCGGGGCGTCTAACTCTCCTGACCCTCCTGGCCGTCCCGCTCCTCCTTGTACCTGCGCCAGGCGGCGGGCAGTTGCTGTACCTCCAGCAGCCAGCCCAGGTAGTCCCGCATGTTGCGGATGCGCTGGTGGGCGGGGCCTCCGGGGACGGTCCCGGCCAGTGCTCGCGCGGCGAGGTCGCGCTGGCTGCGGAGATAGCCCTGTTCCTTGTCCAGGAAGCCGCCCCAGACGTCCTCGTCCATGACGTAGTAGTGGGCACGGTCGTCGGGGCGCCGCACCCGGCGGACGAATCCCGCCGCGATGAGACTGCGGGTGTACGTCGACACCGAACCGCGACTGGCTCCGGCCACCTCGGCCAGCTCCTCCGCCGACACGCCCTCGGCCGCGTCACTGACCATCAGATACGCGGCGATCCGTCCTTCGATGCGCGAGGACCCCATGCTCTGCCAGTAGTCCGCGAAGCTCTCGATGAACCAGTCCGGGAACGTCTCCCCGGCCCGCTCGTCCATCTCGCCCTTCGGCCCGCCGTCCTGCGGTTCCACTGCTCTGCCTCCCCGGCACATGATCTTCCGGGGAGCCTAGGGAACATGGCACGACGGGGCAAACGACGGACGGACTGCCGATCCTGGCGTCGGCCGACGGTGGCACCGCCGTCGCGACAGATCTCGCCGGAGGCAGCCGCCGAGCCCGAGCAGCCCCGCCACCTCCGCGTCGGCGAGGGCCAGGGCGGCATCGACCTGCGCACCCGTCCCCGCTGACCGGACCCTCCGCAAGACCGCGATCCATGGTGCCGGGTCAGGGCCGTCCTGCTCCGGTGTGGTCGCGATGGCGCCCGCCGAAGCGGATGACCAGGAGAACGGCGAGGTTACGCGGCCACCGTGACCACGTGCTTGCCCACGACGCCGCCGCGTTCGAACGCCTCGTGTGCGGCGGCGGTGTCCGCGAGCGTATACACGCTGTGGACCACCGGGCGCAGCGCACCCGATGTGACGTGGTCGGCCAGGTCGCGCAGTACGGCGGTGTCGGGGTTGGCGCTGAAGGTGCGGATGCGGCGGGAGCCGTGCACGCTGGACGCGGCGATCGCGGCCAGGGCCGGCGCGGACAGTCCGACGGTGACCATCCGGCCCCCCTTGGCCAACCGGCTCCGGTAGCAGTGCAGTTCCGAGCCGACCGTGTCCACGATGACATCGAAGGGGCCGATCCGGTCCGAGGTGGTGGAGCCGTAGTCCAGGACCTCGTCGGCACCGAGGCCGGTGAGGAGCTTGGCATGGCGGTCGCGGGCCAGTGCGGTCACGTGGCAGCCCATGGCGTGTGCCAGTTGCACGGCGGCTGTGCCGACGCCGCCGGCCGCGCCCCGGACCAGGACCTTCTCCCCGCTCGCCAGGCGCACGCTGTCGCGCAGCGCGATCAACGCCGTGGCTCCCGCGACGACCAGGGAGGCGCTGTCCGCCGGTGAGAGACCGTCCGGGGCGGGCGCGATGCGGTCGGCGGACACCACGACGTACTCGGCCGCCCCGCCGGTGGTGTGCCGCTGCCGGGGATGCACAGTGCCCCACACCCGGTCCCCGGCCCGGTGACCCGCGACATCGGCGCCGGTCTCGACGACGGTGCCGGCGAAGTCCAGCCCCACACCGATCGGGAAGCGGCGTCCCGACACCATCTTCAACTCCCCGGCGCGGACGATCACGTCGTGTCCGTTCACGCTGGACGCCCCGACCGCAACCAGTACCTCCCCCGGACCGGGAACGGGGCGCTCGACGTCATTGACCCGCAAGACATCCGCGGCACCGAAACTCGTGATCTGAACGGCCTTCATGTCGCTGTCCTTCCGCGGCCTGCTGAGTGGTTGATCCGATGCTGAACCCTCCACGCGGCATCACGGTCGTTCGCCTTTTCCTGGGACTGGCAGACCCACCCTCACGAGTCGCGTCGGCGGCATACTGGCGCCGTGACCGACGCCCCCCTCGCCATGAGCGACAATCCCCGCCGCGAACTCGCCGAGTTCCTGCGAACCCGCCGAACCCGCCTGCGTCCGCAGGACGTCGGCCTCGAACCGGGCCCGAGGCGGCGCGTCGCCGGGCTGCGGCGGGAGGAGCTGGCCCTGCTGGCCGGGGTGAGTTCGGACTACTACCAGCGCATGGAGCAGGGGCGCGACGTACGGCCCTCGGAGCAGGTCCTCGACGCCCTCGCGCGCGCCCTCAACTTCTCCGCCGAGGAGTCCCGGCACCTGCACAGTCTCGCCGCCGCCGCGCGCACCCCGGCCCGCAGCCCGCGTCCGTACGTGCCGGAGGAGGTGCCCGACACCACGCTACGACTGCTGCGCACCATGACCTCGCCCGCCCTGGTGGTCGGCCGTTTCCTGGACGTGCTGGCCTGGAGTCCGCTGGCCGCCGCCCTGCTGGGCGAGTTCACCCAGCAGCCCCAGGAGCAGCGCAACCTCCTGTCGCTGCTCCTGCACCCCGAGGCCGACCAGGCATGCCCGGAGCGGGCGGCCACCGTCGCGGAACTGATCGGGATGCTGCGGACGCAGGTCGCCGCCGATCCGGGGCACCCGCGCGCCGTCGAACTGGTGGGTGAACTCGCCGTCCACAGCGACGAGTTCGCCGCCCTGTGGGCCCGCCACGACGTGGAGGAACCGACCCGCGGCCAGATGCGCATCAACCACCCCCTGGTCGGCGAACTCAACCTGGACTGGGACGCCTACCCGCTGCCGGGCACTCCCGGCCCCGCCCTCATCGTCTGCACCGCCGCCGAGGACAGCCCCGACGCCGAGCGACTCCAACTGCTCGCCGGCCTGCTCGACACCCGCTGCCCCAAGACGGAACGCTGAGTCCGGAGACCCACAGAGCTGATCTTGAAGTGTCAAGGCATACTCGGCAGTTGAGACAAATGACCCTGGCGCCGAAGGTGCGCCCCCTCCGAGTGTGTGGCCTATGGGGTTGCTGTGGTTCGAGTGGCTGGTGCAACAAGGCCTGTGGACATTCCCTACCTCTCCAGGGAGCAGTCAGTGTTCCGCCGCCCAGCAGGGTCGCCACGGCGAGGCGGCGGTGTTCTCCTCGACACGCTCGACGCGATCGTCGCGCTTGGTGCCGGGAATCGGGGCGATGTCGTCGCCACGACGACCTTGTCACGGCGGCCCTTGACGGCCCGTCCGACGAGTTCCTCGTTGGTGAACGGCCCGTAGACCTCGGCGGTGTCGATGAAGGTGACGCCCAGGTCGAACGGCCGGTGGATGGTCCGGTCACCTGGGCAGGCCGCGCTGCGTCTGGCCCCTCCGGCCGCCGTCACCGGGGCGGGCGCTACGGCTTGTCGGTCGGTCGGGGGGTCTCGGCCGACTCAGCCGGCCCGGAGTCGTTGATCGGCTCGGACTCGTCGATGTCGTCAGTGGTGGCGGCCCAACTGGCCAGCAGGTTCAGGGCGTCCTGCGAACGCGACGCGGGCTCGGCGGTGTATATGAGGAGGCTCTGGCCGGCGTCGCCCCCGAGCGGGAAGGTCTCGAACGGCAGGTCGAGGTCGCCGACGTCCGGGTGGTGGAGCCGCTTCATGCCCGTGGTGTGGATCCGGACGTCGTGGGCGGCCCAGCGACGACGGAAGTCCTCGCTGCGAGTGGACAGTTCCCCGATCAGGTCCGTCAGCCGCCGGTCGTAGGCGTCGCGGCCGGCCTCGGCCCGCAGCATTGCGACCACGTCGTTCGCGACCTCGTCCCAGTCGCGGAAGAACTCGAATGCGTGCGGGTCCAGGAAGACGAACCTTGCGTTGTTGGGCGGCCGCGCCGGGTCGGCGTAGACCGGGGAGAACAGCGCGCGTCCGAGGCGGTTGGCGGCCAGGATGTCCAGGCGTCTGCTCAGGACGAACGCGGGTGTGCCGGTCATCGAGTCGAGGACGCGCTGCACCGCGGGCCGCACGCGCCGCTGGGCCGGCCTCCGCCGCGGCGGACGGGTCGTGCCGGCGCCGCGCAGGAGGTCGAGCAATTGGATGCGTTCGGCCTCGTCGAGTCGCAGCGCTTGCGCGATGCCGTCGATGACGCTCTCCGAGACACCGCTGGCGTTGCCGCGCTCCAGCCGGGTGTAGTACTCGCTGGAGATGCCCGCGAGCAGGGCCACCTCCCCTCCCGGCGCAGCCCGGTGACCCGCCGACGGTCTCCCCCGTACGAGGGCAGCCCGGCCTGCTCAGGAGTGATCCTGGCCCGCCGCGTGCCCAGGAATTCCCTGATCTCCGCACGGAAATCACCACGAAACGGCACTTCTGCCGCCGGTCCCCAGCCCCTCCGCTGCGCCGTCGCCGCTGCGATCCTCGGAACCAGAAGGATGAATCACGCGCATGCGTCGGTACACCAAGCCGACCGTCGTCGTCTCGCGTCACGGCGGAGTCCGCCTCCTGGAACCACGGCACCGCGCAGGTGAACAAGCGCGTCATGGAGCGCTTCACCAGTGAGTTCCTGCCCACCGGCGAACATGAGGGCTTTCCACGACCTCAAGTGGTCGGTGGAGGACATACGGGCCGAGGCCGACACCGTGGCCATCCGCTACACCATGACCGGCGCTCACCACTCCCGTCGGCACGTACGGGTTCCCCGTCGGCCCCGCGCCGTGCATCCGGCGAACGAAGAAGAACAGGACATCCCATGGCAACGAATCTGACCGGCACCGTAGCTCTCGTCACCGGCGCGAGCAGCGGTATCGGCGCCGCCACCGCCCGCCGGCTCGCCGAGGACGGCGCCTCCGTCGCCCTCGTGGCCCGCCGCAAGGACCGCCTGGCCGACCTGGCCGCCGAGATCGAGAAAGCCGGCGGCACAGCCCTGGTCGTGGAAGCGGACATCACCGACCGCGCCCGGGCCGAGGCCGCCGTACAGCAGACCGTCGAACACTTCGGACGTCTCGACACCCTGGTCAACAACGCCGGGCTGATGCTCCTGGGCCCCGTCGTCGGCGCGGACGCCGACGAATGGGAGCGCATGATCGCCATCAACGTCCAGGGCCTGCTCCCCGCCTCAGGATCCGAGCGGGTGACCACGTGGGCGGTGGACCGTCCGGGCGGCGCGGCAATGCTCCCCGGCACGCCCGGTGGCCGGCACCCTGAGAGCCGCAGCCCCACCACCACCGCCACCGCCACCGCCCAAGGCGTCGGCCCGCCCGCCGGCATGACCCAATCGATGAGGAACCACCCGTGAGTGCCCTGTTGACCCCCTGACCCCGCGGTCCTTCAAGATCCCCCACCGCATCTGGACATCTCCGATGTGCATGTAGTCCGCCACATCCGACGGCCCGGAGAGCGGGGTACCGACCGACTCGCACCTCACCCAACTGGCCGGCCGGGCAGCCGGCCGCGGGATCGTGATGGCCGAGGCGACCGGAATACAGCCCGACGGGGCGCATCACCCCCTGGGACCTGGGCCTGTGGAACGACCGCCGACAGCGGACCTCGCGGGGCGGTTCAGGCCGCGGAGTCGACAGTCAGCGCTTCCACAGCCTGTCGCCCGTCGGCCGCCTCCGCGACCACCACCAGGTCGTCGGTCAGGTCCAGCAGGGCGCGGAAGCCCGCCCGTACGACGGTCTGGTCGTCCACGAGCACCACACGCACCGTCACGATCGCTCTCCTCCGTCGCCGTCGCGGGCCGGCAACTCGGCCCGCACCCGGAACCCGCCGCCGGGCACCGGCCCACAGTCGATCGTGCCCCCGGCCGCCGCCGCCCGCTCCCGTATCCCCATCAGCCCGAAGCCACCCTCAGTCGGGGACGGCGACCGCGAGCCGTCGTCGACGACCTCCACCGTGAGCCGACCGTCCCGCCGGACGACGGACACCTGCGCATGCCGGGCGCCGGAGTGCTTGACCACGTTCGTCAGCGCCTCCTGCACGATCCGGTACGCAGCCAGCCCCACCACCGACGACACCCCGTCCGGCGCTCCCTCCCGCCGGAGCGTGATCGCCACATCGCCGCCGGCGAACCGGTCCAGCAACTCGGCGAGCCGCTCCAGCCCCGGCGCCGGCTCGACCGGATCCCCCTCCGGCGCGCGCAGCACGGTGACGGTGGCCCGCAGCTCCCGTACCGCCTCCTTGCCCGCCGCCCGCACCTGACGCATGGCCGCCCGGGCCACCTCCGGCTTCACGTCAAAGGCGTCCAGCGCCACGCCCGCCTGCACGGTCATCGCCGTGACGGTGTGCGCGACGACGTCGTGCAGCTCACGGGCGATCCGCACCCGCTCCTCGCCGACCCGGCGCGCCGCCTCCCGCTCCCGGTCCGCCTCGGCGCGGGAGGCCCGGGCGGCGTACTCGTCGAGCAACTGCTGCCGCATGCGCACCACTTCACCCAGCAACAGGGGCACCAGCGGCCACAGCATCTCCAGTACCGGCAGCCCCTGAGGGTTCACCACGTCGTGGCCCACCCACAGCGCGACCGCACCCGCGGTGAGGGAGGCGATCAGCCCGGTCCGCACGGTGCGACGCCGGTCGCCCCGCACCGCGACCGAGTACAGCGCCACGATCACCGGCAGGTTCAGCAACTCCCCGATGTGCCCGTACAGCGCCCACCCGGCACACGCCGCCCCCGTCACCACCGCGACCGCCACCGGCCACCGCCGCCGCCACACCAGCGCCAGCAGCGAAACGACCAGCAGCAGCCAGGTGAACCAGTCCGCCTGGCGGTACTCCGGGGCGTTCGACCACGCGTCCAGCCCGGTGAACCACGCGACGACGGCCACCACGAGCAGGTCCACGGCCCTGGGCGAAAGGTTCCGCAGCCGGGCGGCCAGACGATCGAAGGGCGTCACGTGTACACGGTACGAGCGGTGGTGCCCGGGCGCGTACGACAGCGGGAGTAGCCGCGTGCGAGCCGTCGGACCGTGGGCCCGTGTTCGCAACAGGAGCTGAGCGAGCAACAAGGACCGCCGGGCGAACGCGATCACGCTGACCCCAGAGGGCCTGGTGGCGCTCGCCGAGGTGGAGCGAAGATCCTCGACGTGAAGTGAGCCGGGCCGGCCCAGGAGCGGGCGCCCGCACCGCGCGGGCCGTGCCCTCGGGTCCCATCGCGTCGATCACGCGTGGTACGGCATCCACCGTAAGGAAGTTGGTGACAAGCCAGACCCGCACTGTTGTATGTGGTGTCGGTCGCGTGCTTCGTCTGCGCGCTCGTGGAGGGTAGACGTACGTCCTGCCCCGTATGGGATGGCTCCGGCCGACGCTGTTGTCTTCCGGAAGTCTGCGGGCAGGGCCACCGCACGGGAAGCCCGCCCTGCCGACGGGTCGAACAGCGCTACGCGCGCAGTCGTTTGATCAACGTCTCGGCGGCGGTGAGGAGTTCGTCCGTCGTGGTCGTCGTCTGCTGGAGGTCGACCAGTACCTCGTCGGCGCCCGCCTCGGCCGTGCTGAGGAGGTAGTCGGCGATCTGGTCGATCGTTCCCGTGTTCGGGACGAGTTCCGCCGGGGCCTCGTCCTGGGTCAATAGGGGGTTGACGCGTAGGACCATGCGCAGTGCGGACGCGTCCCGTCCGGCCGCGTCCGCGGCGAGCCGGATGGTGTTCCACATCGCTGTCAGCGCGGGCAGGGGCAGTCCCACCGCGAGCCAGCCGTCCGCGCGGCGGCCGATCCGTTCGAGGGCGCTGGGCGAGAACCCGCCGAGCAGAACCGGCGGACGGGGACGCTGCGCGGGCTTGGGTTCGATGGCCGAGGGCGGGATCGTCCACCGTTCACCGTCGTGCCGTACGGTCTCGCGGGTCCAGATCGTCTCCGCGACGTCCAGCCACTCCTCGAGACGGGCCCCGCGTCCCTTCCACGGCACACCGGCTGCCCGGTACTCGTCCCGCAGCCAGCCGATGCCCAGGCCGACGTCCAGCCTTCCGTGGCTGACGACGTCGAGGGAGGTGAGTGTCCGGGTGAGCAGGACAGGGGTGTGCCACAGGGCGTTGAGCGTGCTGGTGCCGAGCCGTACGCGCGTCGTCACGCCCGCGGCCAGGGTCAGGACGGTGAGCGGGTCCAGGAAGGTGCGGTACTGCTCCGGCATCGTGCCGTCGCCGCCCGGATAGGGGTCGCTGGGTTCGTGCGGCGCGAGGATGCGGTCCGCGGCCCACAGACTGTCGAAGCCCAGACTCTCCGCGGCGCGAGCCACCTCGACGATCGCCTCGGGCGTGGCGAACGTGCCGTACTGAGGTACGGCCAGGCCGATCCGTAACTGGGGCATCTGGGGAGACTCCTTCGCGTGGCAACGGCCCGACGGGCCTGCGGGCGGCCCACGCTAGGCCGCTCTTGTGCACGAGGAGTGCGTGAAAAGTGGGCGCGGACGGTGTCCAAGTACGAAGTTCTGGATGTCGTCGTCGGGATCATCCGTGGGACCGTCGCCGCCGGGGCCAAGTCGCTCCGTGGGAAGCGGCATGGACGATTGCTGAACGCCCGTACAGGGACCGCGGCCCGGTGTCGCGACTGCGCCGGTGGTGAAGTCGCGCGAGAAGCCCGTCCCGTCGGTTCCGGCAATGCTCGCCACGGCCGCGATGCACGCTGCGACGCCCTCCGCCAAGCCGGTTGAGGCGGCTCGGGCCGGGCGGGTCCAGCCCGACGTGGCGTGTGCCGCCGGCAGCTCGCACTCGTACGGGCTCAGCACCTCGTACGGCAATTACGCTCTCCTCGATCAGCCCTCCGAGCCGGAGCCGGCCGCGGCTTCGCTGGGCGCGCAGGTTGGGCAGTACCCGCAGTCGCAGCGCTCTCTCACGCCACTTCATCGGCGTGTTCCTCCTTCGGCCGCTCCACCGGGCGGTCCGGCCCGGAGGTGCCCAGGCCGGGTATCCGTTCCGTCGGCCGACGAGCAGGTAGATGACCACGCCGGCCAGGGCGAAACAGCCGACGCCGAGGAACATGGTGGTGCCGTCGTAGGCCGCGAGCAGCAGACCGCCGGTGAACGGGCCGACGAAGACGCCGAGTTGGGCGAAGGTCTGCGCGCCGAAGTAGGAGCCCCGGCGTGCTTCCGGCGCGATCCGGTCGATGATGGCGAACTCCGCCGGATAGATGAGGATCTCGCCGAGCGAGAAGACCACCATCGCGACGACGAAGTGCCAGATCTCCTCCGAGAACGCGAAGCCGGCCATGCCGACGACGGTCAGCAGACCGCCGACGACGATGGCCGTCACCGGGTTGCGCCTCTCCACGAACCGCGAGACGAACAGCTGCAGCGCCACCACGGTCACCGCGTTCGTGGTCAGCACATACCCGAGGATCACGGTGCCGTCGGCGAAGCCGTCGGAGAGATGCTGCGCGAGCAGCGAGGAGATCCGGCCGTGCACGCCCTCCAGCAGGATTCCTGCCAGGCCGACCAGGTAGACACCGTAGCCCGCCGCGCCGACGACCGGCCCGACGGCGAAGCCCATGTTGATGGCCATGTACTGGTAGGAGAACGTCTTCACCCGCCGTTCCGGCGGGAGCAGGTCGCTCAGCAGCGCCTTGCCCACGGGTCCGAAGGAACTGCTGCTCAACGCCATCATCGCGTTGAGGACGAACACCGCCAGGACACCGTGGCTGAAGTAGAGGCCGATGACGAAGCCGATCATCCCGGCTGGAGCCCGAGTTCCTTGCGCAGGAACACGGCCAGGAAGGGGACGGTGACCGAGTTGGCGAGGCTCATGATGCCGGCGCCGACGATCAGTACCTTCGCGAGGACGGGCAGCGCTGCGGTGGGCGTGGGGGTCGAGGTGGGGGTCATCGCGCTGTTGCGCCTTTCCGGGCCTCGTGCCGGGCTTCTCGATCTCGTACGGAGCGTCGTGCGCGGTGAGGGACTGTTGCAGAGTTCGGCCGCACGCCAACCGGGCACGGCCGTTAGGTGGCCGGTCGGCGGTGGGGCGTCACTCGTGCCCGTGCTCCTCCGAGCCGCTCTCCTCTGCGCGCTCACCCTCCGCCGGGGCGGTGTCCCCACCTAGGCCCGCCTGGACGGTGAAGTTCGCGGTCCGCACCTTGCCCTCGTGCTTGAAGTCGAGGAAGAGGCGGTAGCCGTGGGCGCTGGGCGCGGTGGCGGTGAAGGAGACGGTCGGCCCGGGCTTCGTCTTGGGGTCGCCGGCTTCGCTGTCGGGGTGGACGTGGAGGTATGCCAGGTCGCCGGCGCGCAGCGCGACCAGGTGCCCGTAGGCGCCGAGGTAGGGCTGCAGGTCGGTCACAGGCCTGCCGTCCTTGGTCACCTCGAAGGTGAGCTCCCGTGCGGAGCCGGCGTCGAGGTCCCCGCGCAGGGTGACCGTGTAGCCGTCGACCTTGCTGGTGGACACCTGCTCGGGCAGCGGCTGCGGCTGGTAGCTCCCCGCAACCGCCAGGTCGGTGCCCAGGGTGAGGCTTTCGCCGTCCCCTGCGGCCGGGGCGAAGTCCGCGAAGAGGCGGTAGTCGCCGGCCGTCGGCAGGTTCACGGGCATGCTCCACGTGCCGTCGGTGGAGCGCGTGGGGTGCAGGTGACGGTAGACGGTCAGGTCGCGGGAGGCCAGGATCAGGTGGAGTTCCTTCTCCTGTTCCACCGTGTAGTCGGTGACCGGTCGCCCCTTCGCGTCCAGGACGGCGAACCGTATCTCGGTGGCGCGTCCGCGCTCGATCCGCGGGGTCTTCAGGTCGATCGAGTAGCCGTGGGCCGAGACCTGCAGTCCCTCGGGGACTTCCACGGCCTCGTCCGTGCCGCCGCCCTCCGCCGTCTCGACCTCACTGGCGGCGTGCGTACCCGCTTTGGTGCCCGAGTCGTCTGATCCGGCGAGGCTGCCCACACCGTAGGCCGCGCCGAACACGAGGGCGAGTGCTGCGGCGAAGCCGGTGATCTTCGGCCAGGTCTTCATAGGAGTCTCCCTGGAAGGGCCGACAACAGGAACGTCATACGCCCGAACCTATACCCCCATGGGGTATCCTGCAATGGATGCGAACATACACCCGGGGGGTATACCATCTACCCCACGGGGGTATGCCAGCAAGATCGCGATCTACCCCACGGTCTGAGACCTTCCGGGGCCGACGGCCCCGGGCCCCGCGTTTCCTCCCCGCCGGGCGTGCCGCTCCCGCGCACGTGGATGCCGTACGTTCCGGCCCGTCCCAGGAGAACCTCCCATGACCATCGCGGCTCCTGATACGAGACTGCACGGCCCCGCACCCGCGTCCGCCTCCGAGGTCGAGCTCTCCATCGGCGGCATGACGTGCGCCTCCTGCTCGGCCCGCATAGAGAAGAAGCTCAACCGCATGGACGGCGTCACGGCGACCGTCAACTACGCCACCGAGAAAGCGAAGATCTCCTACGCGGACGGCATCGAGGTCGGCGACCTCATCGCCACCGTCGAGAAGGCCGGCTACACCGCCGAGGAGCCGCCCCCTCCCGCTCCACCGGCCGGCGAGGAGGGCGACGTCCAGGCGGCCGGACCTGTTGTGGACGGGGAGTTGCTCTCCCTGCGGCAGCGTCTGCTGGGGTCGCTCGCGCTCTCGGTGCCGGTCGTGCTGATGGCCATGGTCCCGGCCCTGCAGTTCGACAACTGGCAGTGGCTGTCGCTGACACTGGGCGCACCGGTCGTCGTCTGGGGCGCGTTCCCCTTCCACCGGGCCGCGTTCACCAACGCCCGGCACGGCGCCGCGACCATGGACACCCTGGTGTCCCTCGGCACGCTCGCCGCGCTCGGCTGGTCGCTCTGGGCGCTGTTCCTCGGTGATGCGGGCATGCCGGGCATGCGGCACGGCTTCGAGTTCACGATCTCCCGCTCGGACGGCTCCTCCTCCATCTACCTGGAGGCCGCGGCCGGCGTGACCACGTTCATCCTCATCGGCCGCTACCTGGAGGCGAAGTCCAAGCGCAAGGCGGGCGCGGCACTGCGCGCACTGCTGGAACTGGGTGCCAAGGACGTGTCGGTGCTGCGGGACGGCAAGGAAGTACGCGTCCCCGTCGCGCAGTTGGCGGTCGGTGACCGCTTCGTCGTACGCCCCGGAGAGAAGATCGCGACCGACGGCACCGTGGTCGACGGATCCTCGGCGGTGGACGCGTCGACGCTGACCGGCGAGTCGATGCCGGTCGACGTGACCGTCGGCGACGCCGTGACCGGCGCGACCGTGAACGCCGGCGGACGGCTCGTCGTCGAGGCGACCCGCGTCGGCGCGGACACCCAACTCGCCCGGATGGCGAGGCTGGTCGAGGACGCGCAGAACGGCAAGGCCGAGGTCCAGCGCCTCGCCGACCGTATCTCCGGCGTCTTCGTCCCCGCCGTCCTGTTCATCGCCGCCGCCACCCTCGGCGCCTGGCTCGGCGCCACGGGCGACACGGCCGCCGCCTTCACAGCCGCCGTGGCCGTACTGATCATCGCCTGCCCGTGCGCGCTCGGACTGGCCACGCCGACCGCACTGATGGTCGGCACGGGCCGCGGAGCCCAACTCGGCATCCTCATCAAGGGCCCCGAGGTCCTGGAGTCCACCCGCCGCGTCGACACCGTCGTCCTGGACAAGACCGGCACGGTGACCACGGGCCGCATGCGACTCCAGGACGTCTTCACCGCACCGGACGTGAACGAGAGCGAACTGCTGCGGCTGGCGGGCGCGTTGGAGCACGCCTCCGAGCATCCGATCGCGCAGGCGATCGCCGCCGGCGCGGCCGAGCGGGCCGGAAGCCTGCCGGTACCGGAGAACTTCGAGAACGTCGCCGGCCTCGGCGTCCAAGGGGTCGTGGACGGGCACGCCGTACTCGTCGGCCGCGAGAGGCTCCTGGCCGAGTGGTCCATCGAACTGCCCCGGGAACTGGCCGAGGCCAAGGCCGCGGCGGAGGCCGAGGGCCGTACGGCGGTCGCCGTCGCCTGGGACGGCGAGGCGCGCGGCGTCCTCACCGTCGCCGACGCGATCAAGGAGACCAGCGCCGACGCGGTGGCGGACCTGCGCGCACTCGGCCTCAAGCCCGTCCTCCTGACCGGCGACAACCGACTCGTCGCCGAGTCGGTCGCCCGGGCCGTCGGAATCGACGAGGTGATCGCCGAAGTCCTGCCCCAGGACAAGGTCGACGTGGTCAAACGGCTGCAGAAGGAAGGCCGTACGGTCGCCATGGTGGGGGACGGCGTCAACGACGCGGCCGCACTCGCCACCGCCGACCTGGGCCTGGCGATGGGCACCGGCTCCGACGCGGCGATCGAGGCCGGCGACCTGACCCTCGTACGAGGTGACCTGCGCGTGGCCGCCGACGCGATCCGCCTGTCCCGCAGGACCCTGGCCACCATCAAGGGCAACCTCTTCTGGGCCTTCGGCTACAACGTCGCGGCCCTGCCCCTCGCCGCACTCGGCATGCTCAACCCCATGATCGCCGGGGGCGCGATGGCCTTCTCCTCGGTCTTCGTCGTCACCAACAGCCTGCGTCTGCGGTCCTTCAAACAGACCGGGGCGTACGGCAGGTCGTGAGGGAGCCCCACAGGCCGCGGTCCGTGCCAGCGATACTGGCCGGACGTTCGAACCAGGGGGACGGAGTGGAGTGGTCGACAGGGCTGTCGGGTCTGGCCGTCGGCCTGTTGATCGCGGCGGTGACCGCGCCGGTGGGGGTCTCCGGCGCGGTGTTCCTCCTGCCCGTGCAACTGAGCGTGCTCGGCGTGCCCAGCCCGGCGGTCACCCCCACCAACCTCCTGTTCAACGTCGTGGCCGGACCGGGCGCACTGCTGCGCTATCGCCGTACGGGCCTGCTGTACAGCCCGCTGACCCGCCGTCTGGTGGCCGGCACCCTGCCCGGCGTAGCCGTCGGCGCCGTGCTGCGGGTCTTCGCCGTCCCGGGACCGGCCGTCTTCCGCCTCCTCGTCGCCGGTCTGCTGATGCCCCTGGGCCTGTGGCTCGTCACACGCACTCTCCGCCCGGCCCGGACCGACCCGCCGGCGGAACCATCTCCCCGCGCCGTCACCGGCCTTGCCCTGGCCGTCGGGATCGTCGGCGGAATCTACGGGATCGGCGGCGGCTCCATCCTCGGCCCCGTCCTGGTCGGCCGGGGCATGCCCGTCGCCCAGGTCGCCCCGGCCGCCCTCGCCTCCACCTTCGTCACCTCCCTGGCCGGGGCCACGGCCTTCACGCTGCTGTCACTGACCGGCGCCGACGATGTGACGCCCCACTGGTACCTCGGCCTGGCCTGCGGCCTCGGCGGGCTGATCGGCGGCTACCTCGGCGCCCACCTCCAACCCCGCCTGCCGGAAACGGCGCTGCGCCTGCTGCTCGGCGCACTCGCCGCCGCCCTCGGCGTCGTCTACGCCGTCCATTCACTGCTCTGAACCTCATGGCCGAGGCGCGCGACGTTCTCGTCTCCGGGATTCGAGTGGCCTGTCGGCGGCAGCGAGCAGCGGGGCCGGGGCGTTGTCAGTGGTGGGTGGCAGCATCGGGCGTATGACGGACACCACGGCATTCGACTGGCGGTCCTTCCTGCTCAGGTGGAGCGAGGAGTGGGCGGATTCCCTGCCGGACGGCGGGGCGCGGGGCGAGGACGACGAAACCGCGCGACAGACACGGTGGTTGGGGTTCTCCCCCGCGCCGGAGGAACGGATCGCGGCCATGGAGGAGCGCCTCGGCCGACGGATGCCCCCGTCGTACCGGGGATTCCTCCAGGTCAGCGACGGGTGGCGGCACGCGGGCGGGTTCGTGTGGCTGCTGGCGGGGACCGAGGGCGCGCACTGGCACGACAACGAGTCGGGGCTCGCGGACATGTTCGAGGAGTACCTGGACGAGGATGCGGGGCCCGAGGAGCGACTGGAGGCGGACATCTGGCGGCGCGGGCTTCAGCTCGACGTCGAATCCGACGCCATGTACGTCCTCCTGGATCCCGAGGACGCGGACGAGGACGGCGAGTGGGCCGTGTACACCTGGGCGGGCTGGCGGGCCGCGCCGCCCGAACGGCACGCGAACTTCCTGGAGTTCATGCGGGACATGTTCCGGGAGTTCCACAGTCTGCGGGCGCACCGGAGCGACGGGGAGCCGGTGTTCGCCAACGACACGACGCGAAAGCTGGACGCTCTGGTGGAGGAGGCGCGGCTGGATGCGCTGCGCGGCGCCTGGGAGCGGGCCGGGAAGGCGCTGGACGAGGCGAAGGGGTACGGCAGACCGCGGGCCGTCGGTCTGGGCGACCAGATACGCCGCCTGCTGGGGCAGACCTCCTCGGTGTACTTCGACGGACTGGTGACGGACCCTCGGTACACTCCCGAACTGCTGCCACCGCTGGTCGCCGAGCACGCGGCGCACTCGTACTGGGACGACTCCACGCTGACGTTCCATCTGCGGGGCGCCGACGACGACCTGGTGTCGCTGGCTTACGCGACGCTGGACCAGGTGAGGAACGGCACGTACCGGTACACGGCGGCCGGACCGTTCGGGGAAGCGGTCGAGCGGGCGCGGGAGTTGGCCCGGTGGGGAGATTCCGACGGGGCCTGGCGGACGCTGTTGAGCGCTCTCTCCCTGTGGGAGCCGCTGGGGCCGGACCACCTGGTGCCGCTGGGGTGGGTGGCCGACCCCGTGCTCGGGCCGCTGTTGACCCCGGAGCGGGGCCGCGAGCTGCTGTCCGCGCCGAGGGGCGGGCAGACCGGTGAGGCACCGGGACCGACGGCCGGGCTCGACCCGGACACCCTGGCGTGGCTCGCGGATCCGGACCCCGGCAACAACCGCACGTCCTACCGGTTCGTCCTGGTGGAAGGCGTGGAGCCGGTGGAGCTGCCCGGACGTCTCGCGGACAGGGGCGAGGGCGAGGACGGCAGCGTGCTCAACGAGCCCACGACCTCCTGGGAGGCGCGTCACGGATCGCCGTACAGCCAAAGGGAGTTCTCGTCCTTCGACGACAGGGCGCTCATGGCGGTCGGCCGGGCCGGTACCGACTGGGGCTTCGCCTTCGACGGCGATCCGGCCCCGTTCGACCGGCGGCGCTTCGTCTCCCCCGCCGCGGCCGCCAGCGCCGGCACCCGCGCGGTGGTGGTGTGGAGCGGTCTGAGGACATGGCACGGGGAACCGTTCTTCCACCTCTCGGTGGCGCGGGACGGTGCCGAGCAGTACGCGTTCACTTACGCGCAGGGAGAGATCGAGCAGACCGGGGAGATACCGCGGGCGCTGGATCCGAGCCGGCTCGTCGGAGACCCGGGCGACCCGAAGGACGCGGCTGGGGCGGAACGGTCACTACTCGAAGCGGTGGCTGGGGAGTTCGGCGCGTCTCTGCCGCGGCACGCCATCGTGAACGGGCGGCTGCACACGTTCACCAGCCGTTCCTGGACGCGTCCGCCGGGGGACGGCGAGACGTATGCGGTGATCCGCGTGCACCGGGCAGCCGCGCGCCCGGCGGACGGCGAGCGGATGGGAGACGACGGGCCGGGCGACCGGTAGACGTCGAACCGGCCCGGAGTACTGGTCCGGATTGCGGATCCGTGCCCCGTTTATGGATGGAGAAACCTACGAACCTGAGAATCCGCTGAGTATTCCGCGCTCACATCCGTATCTATGGACGCGCTTCCCCCATGCCGGAAGTCCTGCCGACTCCGGCAGATGTCCTTGAGAGGCCCGATGACACGCAACACGCGAAGAAGATCGAAGACTGCCCGCCGGGCGGTAGGCGCGGCGGCCGCACTGGCCATCGGCGCCGGTGGGTTGGTGGCGGTCAACATCTACGCCTCGGCCGACGAGACCGGCGCGTCGAAGGGCTCTGCCCAGAACCAGGTGCTCGCGGCCGGCGGCTCCACCATCGACTGCCCCGATGTCGGCCAGCAGTTGACCTCCGTGCCCGCCCAGGCGAAGGCCCAGGTCGACAAGGAGCTGGCGCTCCTCGACAAGCAGATCTCCGAGGCGTACCAGCGCCTTTCCACCTCGCAGAGGGCGATCGCGCAGGATCCCAACTTCGCCCAGAACGCGATCATCGGCCCACTGAAGGACAAGCGGAAGGCGACGATCGACCGGATCGCCACCGCCATCGGCCGGGTGGCGGCCAAGCCGCAGGGCCTTGACGCTCTGGCGGCCTGCACGCTGAAGGCCACCGGCAACCAGCCCGCCGCCGGCCAGCCCAGCGCCAGCCCGAGCAACAACACCAATGCCGGCGTGAGCGGCAACGGCCCCGTCGCCGCCGACTTCGTGGACATCACCAAGGTGAAGGCCAACGTGAGCGCGCCGGCCAGGTCGGCGAAGGCCTCGAAGGGGTCCTTCGTCACCAAGTGCGGGGTGAACGCCAACAAGCTGTACAACAGCGACAACGTGATCGTCGCGCCCGGTGTCACCAACGGCGCACACCACGTGCACGACTACGTCGGCAACCAGGACAACGACGCCTTCTCCAGCGACCAGGACTTCGCCAAGGCCGCGACCAGCTGCCAGAACCAGGGTGACAAGTCGTCCTACTACTGGCCGGTGCTGCGTCTGCAGGACGGCACCAAGGAGTTCGACGCCGACAAGCTGGGCGGCGGCGCCGAGGGCAACACGGGCCGGATCCTGACGGCCAAGCAGGCCACCCTGGACTTCGTGGGCAGCCCCCGCGGCAAGGTGGTGGCGATGCCCAAGTTCCTGCGCATCATCACCGGTGACGCCAAGGCGTTCGTCAACGGCACGGCCAACGCCAACGCCTCCTGGAGCTGCACCGGCTTCGAGAACAAGGTGCAGTTGAAGGACAAGTACCCGCTCTGCCCCCGCGGCAGCAACGTGGTGCGCACCTTCAAGTTCCAGAGCTGCTGGGACGGCACGAACATCGACAGCGCCAACCACCGCACCCACGTGGCGTTCGCCGACGCGGCCGGCAACTGCCCGACCGGCTTCAAGGCCATCCCGCAGCTGGTGCAGCGACTGGTGTACGCGGTGAAGGCGCCCAGCGTGAAGGACAACGGCAAGACCAGCCCGTTCTACGCGTTGGACGGTTTCCCCGAGCAGAACCACAAGCCGATCACCGACCACGGTGACTTCATCAACGTCTTCGACCCGAAGGTGATGAACAAGGCGGTCCAGTGCATCAACACCGGACGTAAGTGCAGCTGAGTCCGGACGAGTTACCGAGCGGTGGGCGTCGTCGTGACTGACGGCGCCCACCGCCATGTACGGAGTGCACCGATCCTTCAGGCGGGTTCCTGTTCGCCGAGCGGTCCGGGCAGCGGCTGTTCGAACCACACCACCTTGCCCGTGCTCACCCGTGTCACCCCCCAGCTCTGTGCCAGCTGGTCCACCAGGAAGAGCCCTCGGCCGCCTTCGTCGCTGAGCCGGGCGTGTCGCATCCTCGGCACCAGGGGCGAGTTGTCGCCCACCTCGCAGCGCAGCACGTCCGTGCAGAGCAGTCGCAGGGTGATCGGCCGGGAGGCGAAGCGTACGGCGTTCGCCACGACCTCGCTGACCATGAGTTCGGTGGACTCCACCAGGGCATCGAGACCCCAGTCACGCAGTGTCCTGCGGGTCAGCCGACGGGCCTGTCGCGCGGTCTGCGGACGGGGAGCCATGTACCAGTAGGCGACGGTCTCCGGCAGGATGCCCTCGAACCGGGCGGCGAGCAGCGCGATGTCGTCGTCCCGGTCCCCCGCACCCAGCGTGCCGAGCGCCTGATCGCACACCTCTGCCGGCGCCGGTGGCCCGGAACCGGAGGCTGCGGCCCGCAGCCGTGCGCGCAGCCGGTCCACCCCGGTCAGGACGTCCGAGTCGCGGGACTCGACCAGGCCGTCGGTGTACAGGAGAAGGGTCGATCCGGCCGGTGCGTGCATCTCGGTGGACTCGAATCCGCCGCCGCCCACGCCGATCGGTACTCCGGGCGGCACCGGCAGGACCTCCGTACTGCCGTCGGGGTGCAGGAGCACCGGCGGCAGATGGCCCGCGTTGGACACCAGCAGCCGGTGCAGTACGGGGTCGTACATGGCGTACAGGCAGGTCGCCGTGTGTTCGCTGCCCAGTCGCTCCGCCTGTTCGTCGAGGTGGTGCAGGACCTCGTCGGGCGGCAGGTCGAGGCCGGCCAGGGTCTGCACGATGGTGCGCAGCTGGCCCATGATCGCGGCCGAGGTCATGGAGTGGCCCATCACGTCGCCGATGACGAGGGCGACCCGGTTGCCGGGCAGCAGGATCGCGTCGTACCAGTCGCCGCCGACCTGCGCGGTCCGTGAGGCCGGCAGATAGCGGCTGGCCAGCTGGACCCCTGCCGGCTCGGGCAGCGAGGGCGGGAGCATCGTGCGCTGGAGCGCGTCCGCGACGGACGCCTCCCGCGCGTACAGCACCGCTTTGTGGATGCCGAGGGCGGTGTGGGTGGCGAGTTGGGAGGCGACGAGCAGGTCGTCGCCGGTGAAGTCCGCCCTGCCGGGGCCGCGGATGAGGACGACGCTGCCCATGGCGTGGCTGCGGCCGTGGAGCGGGGCGAGGATCAGCCGTCGTCCTGGCGGCACCGTGCCGGGAGAGTTCGCCACGCCCAGCAGCTCGGCCACGACGGAACGGATGCCCGGCAGGTCTCCGAACACCGGCCGCCCGGCCCGCAGCAGGCCGGCGAGCGGACCGGTGGGAGACAGCTGTACGACCTCGGCCGCCCGGGCGGTGTCGGCGACCGGCGGGAGTGGGCCGGAACCGCGGACGGCCGCTTTGCGCAGGGGTGCGCGGTCCATCGTGTGGAGTCGTAGGACGCCGGGCGGGTCGGCGACCTCGTCGCCGACCGGAAGCGGGGCGTACAGATGAACGAGCGCCACATCGGCGAAGGCCGGTACGGCCGCCCGGCACAGCTCCTGCAGCATCTCGTCGAGGTCCATGCCGCGGGCGATCTGCCGGGTCGCCGCGTCGAGGTAGCGGAGCCTGTCGGTCTGCGGCTCGGCTCTGTCGGGCCGGGGACCGCCCGGTCGTACGGTGGGGGCTGCCGCAGCCGCCGCACGCATCGCTCGGCCGCTCCCCTCGGAGCCGGGATTCGCACCTGACTGCGCACGTGCCCCGTCGGAGCGTGCGCCGGAGCCGGGCGACGGGGCCGCGGCCGCGCACTGCGGCCGACGCGCGCGACCAGCGGCAACTGCCTCGTGCACGTCGGCCGTCCGCTCGCCGGTCGTCCGCCCGTCGGCCGCCTGCCCGCCGGTGCCTCCATCGGCTCCGAGGTGCTTCGTCACGCGTTTCCTTCCGACCGTGCGGACCCCGCCGCAGGGGCGGGGTGATCAGAGGGCGTCAGGCGGGCCGTCTGCAGCGCAGGAAGATCTGCACCTCGGGCGGGACGTCCGCGCTCGCCGGAGCGTAGGAGTACGAGGACTCCTCGACGATCTCGAAGCCCGCCTCCTCGACGACCTCGCGCAGTTCCTCCCGCAGATAGCCGGACACCCGGATGGTGCTTCCGATGAACGGGATCGAGAAGTCGTCGACGTCGGCCTCCACCATCGACAGCGCGAACAGACCGTCCGGCGGGAGCAGGTGGTGGATGGTGCGCAGCGCGAGGGGAATCTCGGCGCGCGGCAGCATGAGCAGGGAGAAGAAGGCGGTCACCGCGTCGAAGCGGCCGAGGTCCCGGGGGCCTCCGGGCCGCAGATCGGCGATGTCGGCCTGGTGGAACACCCCGGTGGGCACGTACTTGTGGGCGAGCGCGACCATCCGCTCCGAGAGGTCGACCCCGATGACCTGCAGGCCCGCCTCCGCGAGCTGGCGGGAGGTCGGAAGGCCGGTGCCGCACCCCAGGTCCAGCACCCGGGCCCCGGGCGGCAGCGACTCGACGAGCCATGCGGCGGACGCGACCTGCCCTTCCTTGTGCGGGAAGGCCTCGTCGTAGCGGTCACCAATGGCGTCGAAGGCCTCGGCCTGACCGGTGCGGTCGAGCCACATGCTCCCGTAGCCGACTTCGTCGGCGGGGTTGGTCACGAGGATTCTCCTTCAGCCCTGTATGTAACAGTTTGTGAGTAATTTTTTCACAGTTATCCAAGCTTAGGCGTAGATCGACCGCGATGGCCGCCGTGGCCCAATTCCAGTGATCGATCGAGTCCTGGCGCGACTGCGCTCAGGTCAGTCGGCGGGCTTCATACGGAAGGCGGGACCGGGGACGCTCTCGATGTCCTCCGCCTCCATCGCGTGGCCTTGTTCGCAGCGGATCCGGGCGTCGACGTGCGCGCCGCAGCCGCGGTGTCGCGTGATCACAGCCGGGCCCTCGGGGTCGGCGCGGTAACGGTCGCCCCGCTGCAGGAGCCCCATCACGGCCGGGACCAGATCCATGCCCTTGGGCGTGATCACGTACTTGGGCCGGCTCCGTGATCCCGGTTCCCTGTAGGTCTCGGCGGCCAGGATGCCCTCCTCCACGAGCATCCGGAGCCGCGCAGCGAGAAGGTTGCGAGGGCAGCCGAGGACGCGTTCGAAGTCGCCGAAGCGGGACGAGCCGTACCAGACCTCGCGCAGGATCAGGATCGTCCATTTCTCACCGACGACCTCGAGGGTCCGGGCGATCGAGCAGTTCGACGTGTCCCGGTCATCGAGAAGATCACCCAGAAAGGGCGGCCGGCATGAAGGCATTCGTCGTCGAGAAGTACGGCAAGGACGGCGCACGCGCCGCACAGGTACCCGAACCCACGGTCGGGGACCGCGACGTCCTGGTCAGAGTGAGCGCCGCCAGCATCAACCCGCTGGACAAGATGGTCCGCAACGGGGAGTTCAAGCAGCTCCTCAAATACAAGCTCCCGTTCGTCCTCGGCCATGACCTGGCCGGTGTCGTGACGCGCGTCGGCTCCGCCGTGCACAGCTTCGAGGTCGGCGACGAGGTACACGCCCGTCCGCGCGACCTGCGGATCGGCGGCTTCGCGGAGTACATCGCGATCGACGTGGACGACGTCGCGCCCAAGCCGGCCTCGCTCACCCTCGACGAAGCAGCCGCGGTGCAGCTGGTGGCCCTGGCCGCCTGGCAGATCCTCGTCGACCGGGCCCATCTGAAGCCGGGCCAGAAGGTGCTCGTCCACGCCGGTGCCGGTGGCCTCGGGTCGACGGTCGTCCAGCTCGCCAAGCACCTCGGCGCCGAGGTGGCGACAACCACGTCCCCCGACACCGAGAAGCTGGTCAGGAGCCTCGGCGCGGACATCGTCGTCGACTACACCAAGGAGGACTTCTCCACGGTGCTGTCCGGCTACGACCTCGTGCTGGACTCCCTGGGTGGCACGAACCTGGAGAAGTCGCTCACGGTACTGAAGCCGGGCGGCCTGGCCATCGGTGTCGTCGGCCCGCCGGACGCCGGGTTCACCAATCAGCTCGGCGCCCTGTACGACAGTGGGCAGCTCCGCCCGGTCATCGACAGGACGTTCCCGTTCGACCGCACGCTGGAGGCGATGGCGTACGTCGAACAGGGCCGCACCACGGCGGGCAAGGTCGTGGTCACGAAGGCGCCCGAGAGCGACTGAGGTGAGTTCGGCAGTGTCTGTCAGCCGTGCGACGCGCGTACCCAAATAGGACTGCGGTCCTTGTCGACCAGGGCCGCACGGACACCCTCCAGGAAATCCGGCGTACGGATGGTCGTGCGCGTGAGAGCGAGTTCGGCGTCGAGACACTCGCGCAAGGTGCGCTGCCTGCCCCGGGACAGCAGGGCGTGGGTGATCTCCAGGCTCTGCGGCGAGGCGGACTCCAGAGCGGCCAGCGCGGAAGCCGCCCACGACGTGTCGAGGTGGTGCAGGCGTTTCTCGATCTCACCGAGGGTAGGCGCGCCGAACGCCCGGTCGATGTCCCCGCGTACCGCCGCCAACCCGCTCTCCGCCACCGGGGAACGGCCGACGAGGCGGTTGAGGACGATGTCCACCGGGTCGCCGGGACGGTCGGCCAGGGCGTCCGCGACCGCGTCGAGTCCGTCCGCGGGGACGAAGTGCGTGGCCAGCCCCGTGTAGAGGGCGTCGGCCGCGTCGAGGCGGTGTCCGGTCAGGCCCAGGTACATGCCGATCGCGCCGGGCAGCCTCGGCAGAAAGTAGCTCGCCCCGACGTCCGGGAAGAACCCGATCCCGGTCTCGGGCATCGCCAGCACCGCACGCTCGGTCACGACGCGGAAGCTTTCGTGGACGGACAGCCCGAGACCGCCGCCCATGCACACACCGTCGATGAGCGACACGACCGGCACGGGATACTCGGCGATCCGGGCGTTGAGCCGGTACTCGGACGCGAAGAACCGCTCACTGGCCTCGGCATCCCCGGCGAGGCTGTGCTCGCGGATCGTACGGATGTCTCCCCCGGCGCAGAACGCCTTCGGGCCGGTACTGGCGAGCACCACGGCGGTCGGCGGGGCGTGCTCCCACCCGGCGAGTGCACGGTCGATGGCGGCGACCATGCCCGTCGTCAGGGCGTTGAGCGCCTTGGGCCGGTTCAGCAGAATCCGGCCCACGCCCCGGTCGACGTGGGCGAGCACCTCGTCCGCAGCCGTGTCAGTCATGGGTCAGCACCCCGCACCGCCGACGGCTCCGGCTGTCGTGGCCATCACTGTTCCTCACTCGCCGGATGTCAGGCGTGGATCTGCGGAATCGCACAGCGGACATCGTGCGCCCTGCTGCGATACGGAGGCTGCCTCTGGCGCCCGGGTGGCGCGTGACCGATGCCGATCAGAGTGGGGCGAGGCGGGCCCTGAGCAGGCAGAACTCGTTGCCTTCGGGGTCGGCCAGGACATGCCACTGCTCCTCACCCGTCTGACCGATGTCGGCCGGGCGCGCGCCGAGCTTCAGCAGGCGTTCGAGTTCGGCGTCCTGGTCGCGGTCGGTGGCGTTGACGTCGATGTGCAGCCGGGACTTTCCCTTCTCCGGCTCGTCCCTGCGACTGAGGATGATCGTCGGCTGCGGACCACCGAACCCTTCGCGCGGTCCGATCTCCAGCGTGCCGTCGTCCTCGCGGTCGAGGACGACGAAGTCCAGTACCTCGCACCAGAACCGCGCCAGCACCTCAGGGTCGCGGCAACCGAGGACCAGCTCACTGATACGACATGCCATGGACGAAACCTACTCTCAGCCTGGGAACTGCCGGGAAACCGCCAGGAAGGCCACACGCGAACCGCAGGTCCCCCAGCAGGGAAAACAACCCCGTGAACGTACCGGATGAGGCGAGCGCGGGCGAATTGATTTCAGGGGCGATCCTGTCCGGGGCTCGGCGCGCCCGCGCGGGAAGGAGGCACCGGGAAGAGCATGCAGCTGCTGGTGGCGTGGGCGAGCAGGCGGTCCGTCCTGTCGACCAACTGGGCCTGGGCGAGGGCGGTTTGACGGCCCTTGCTGACGACCGTGCCGATGGCGCGCACCGTGCCCGTGTCCACGGTGATCCGGCGCAGGAACTTCACCGTCAGGTCGAGCGAGGTGTAGGCCATGCCCTGCGGGAGGGTGGACTGGACGGCGCAGCCCGCCGCCGAGTCGAGCAGGGTGGCGAAGATACCGCCGTGCACGCTGCCGATGGGGTTGTAGTGCTCCTCCCCCGGCGTCAGGGAGAAGACCGCCCGGCCGGGCTCCACCTCGTCGAGGGTGAAGTCGATGGAGTGGTTGATGGGCGGCCGCGGCAGGCGCCCCTCCTGCAGTTCGCGCAGGAAGTCGATACCGGCCATGCGCCCGGCGGCCTCCGCCAGGATCGCGGGATCTTCCCATTGATACGTACGTGTCCGTCCCACGACCGAGTACCTTCCCGTCCTCTGACTTTTACAAATGAAGCTAGCCGCGCCTTCACCTGACTGTCAATGACGAAGCCAGCCCCTTACGATGGCGGCATGGAGTGGCTTGAGGCGAGCACGGAGAACTGTCCCGTCCAGCGCACGCTCGACGTGGTCGGCGAGAAATGGACCTTGCTGATCCTGCGTGACGCCGTCAACGGGGTCCGCCGCTTCGACGACTTCCACCGCCATATCGGCCTGTCGGAAGCCGTCCTCAGCGACCGCCTCCGGAAGCTGATCTCGGCGGGCGTCCTCAAGACCGTCCCCTACCAGGAGCCGGGCAGCCGCGCCCGCAACGAGTACCGCCTGACCCGCAAGGGCTGGGACCTGTGGCCGGTCCTGCTGGCGCTGAGCCAGTGGGGCGAAAAGCACGCCCTCGGCCCCGAGGGCCCCGTACTGGACATCCGCCACACCGAATGCGACGCCCCGGTCCGCGTCGTCGTCGAGTGCTCAGCCGAGCACTCGGCCCTCACGCCCGGTGAGATCACCGCCCGGCTGGGGCCCGGTGCCCGTCCCCGGTCGTGAGCCCTGCGCCCCGGCCCGGGCCTTCAGCAAGTCCGGTGGCACCGCCGCACTTGGGGTACGCACGGCCGATCAAGCCGACCCACACCACTCAGTCCGCCTCGGTACACGGCACGCCTGGCCCGGGCCCGGCTCACGGCCCCGGCCCCGGATCCGGCTGCACCGCCTCGGTGATCCCGGCCCGGGCCGCTTCGAGTTGGGCGGCGAAGGCGATGCCCAGGAACAGGGACACACCGGTCAGGTTGGCCCACAGCAGGAGGGCGACGAACGCCGTCAGTGGTCCGTACACCGCGCCGAACGCTCCGCTGTTGGCGACGTAGAGCGCCAGCAGCCACGTGGCCGTGATCCACAGGACCAGGTGGACCGCCGAGCCGAACGCGAGCCAGGTGTAGCCCGGTTGGTCCCTGCGCGGAGCCCAGCGGAAGATCACCGCCGACGCGACCCAGGCGAGCAGCACGCCCAGGGGCACTTCGAGGGGCCGCCACCAGTCGAGCAGTTCCCGGGGCCACCCGAGGGCCTCCACGACCGCGTTCCCGATGGCGTCCCCCGCGACGAGCACGAGGAATCCCAGAACCATTGGCATGCCCGCAGTGAGCGCGAGGAGCAGGGAACGCCCGTACTTGGCCAGGAACGGCCGGTCGCGTTCGATGCCGTAGATGCGGTTGGCGCCCCGTTCGACCTGCCCCATCGCCGAGGCGAGGTTGAGTACGGCGAAGGCCAGTCCCAGCCACATGGCGACGGCGTTCCCGACTCCGGAACCGGCGCTGCGCGCGGTGGCGTCCAGGGCGTCCTCGACCAGGCTCGCGCTGGCGCCCGGCACGATCTGGCCCAGGGTGAGTTCGATGATCCGCCCGACGCTCTCCGTGTGCACGGTGGTGGCCACGCCGACCAGCGCGATCGTGAACGGCACCAGGCCCAGGACCACTTGGAAGGCGAGCGAACGGGAGTTGGTGAAGCCGTCGGCGTAGCGGAAGCGGGAGAACGCGTCGAGGAGCAGTCGGCGGCCGCCGTAGTGCCTCAGCGCGGTGAGCGCCTCGTCTCCGGACAGCTCCTCCCCGATCATGTCCCGCGTCTGCGGAACGTGTACGACGGTCCCCATCGAGAACGTCTCCTCCTGTCGTCCGTACGGCGAGACGAGGAACGCGATCTTGCCGCGGGGAGAACCGTACAGCCGGACGGCTGTGGGGGTCGGTCGTCAGGGGGATTCGGGGTGGCAGCACCGACGACGAGCGGGCCGGGGCGTCAGAAGGGCATACGGCCACGGGTGCGACGGCCTGCCGAGCCGCTGCGGCCCACGGCGCGCGAACTCGTCCGGAACGGCTTGCTGAACAGCCTGCCCAGGAAGCCGGGTGCCTTGCCGCCGGTCCGCGCGCCGGCGCCGAGCGAACGCTGCGTGCCGCGTTCGGGGTGGCGGGAGAGACGCGGGACGAGGAAGGCCAGCACGGCCAGGACCACACATACTCCGACAACTGCGGCGATGATCACGAGTCTGCTCCTTTGGTCGGTCGGGAGGAGACGGGTGCCCCGGGGCCGCGCACCTACGCACGACGGACGAGGCTCCCCGCGCCGGGAGTCGAGGCATCAGACGCCTCGCCTCGGCCGCCGGGGAGCCTCGCCCGTCGTGCGTCAGCCGCCGATGCCGGACTCGGTGGCCGCTCCGATCAGTTCAGCCGCGTCGGCCGGGCGGATGAAACCCGCGACGGCCCCTCGTACGGTCGCGGACGTCCACTTCGCGACGAACGTGGCGTGGTCGGGGTACAGGGTCGCCAGTTTCTCGGCGGAGAAGGGGGTGGTCGTACCGAACAGGAAGCAGAACGACGCCCCGGTCTGCCCGAGGCCGGACAGGACGGCGACCGGCACGTCGACCGACGGTGTGCGGACGCCGCCCACGACATTGCCGTGGGTGTCCAGGACGAAGGCGGGCGCGGAACCGGAGGTGTCCACCTGGAGGCGGGGTGCCTTGGCCGGGGGGATGCCGGTCTTCACCCAGCGGTTGAGTGCGAACTCGGCGGTGTCCAGGACGTAGTGCGCCTGGCCGGTGTTGATCGGCGAGCCGCAGCCGGTCCGGGTCGGGGGGCTGAGCATGGCCTTCAGTCCCTGGAGGCCGACGGTGCCGCTGCCGTCGTCGATCGTGCCGAGGCCGATGTAGGCATCGGCGTGGGCGGTGCCCGCCACCTCCCAGAGCCGCAGGCGGTGCGAGTCGGCCTGGCGGGCGGACAGGGAACCGAGCGCGATCACGTCGGTCTCGGCCTGGACGACGAGTACCGGTGCGTCCAGGTCCGGGCGGAAGCGGACGGCCGCCGGAGTCGGGACGTCCGCCTGGGGCGCCTGCGACAGCGGCGCGCCGATGTCCCGCCTGCTGTGCACGAGGAAACCGTCGTACACCGACACCAGGGGCTGGATCGCGTTGATGTAGGTGGTGAGGCGGAACGCGGACTGCGACTCGCCGTTGGCCAGCACGACGCGGGGGCGGAGCCCGTCGAGGACGGTGGCCGCGGAGTCCCGTACGGCCTGGCCTGCCTGGCTGAAGATGTCGTACGAGTAGCTGTCGCCGGGGTGGGACAGGTCCGCGTAACGGACCGGGTCCGCGGTCCTGGTGGCGGTCACTCCGGTGGCCTGGGCGGAGACACCCACCCAGGCGTAGCCCTCGCGGATCAGTTCGTTGTGGGCGTAGATCCACTCCGGGGCGGCGTCGAGCCCGCCGCTGACGTTCAGCCACTCCACGACGACGGTCCCGTTGAAACGGGCGGGATCCGCGGGCCGGTTCACCACGATCCGGGTGGTGTACGGGGCACTGCTCGCCGGCGTGACCGACCAGCGGCCGTCGGAGTCGAGGGGCTCCTCGGGTACGTAGGACTCGGCGGTACCGGACAGGAGGTACTCGGACCGTGTGTATCCCACGCTGCCGAGGTCGAACGCCGTCGCCTGCAGCACGACGGCGCCGTTTCCGCCCGTCACCGGCCCGGTGACCGTCGGACTCGCGGCTGCCTGGGCGACCGGTCCCGAGTCCGTGCCGCCGGGCTGTGCGGCGACCGCCGAGGAGGTTCCGAGAAGGAGCGGGAGGATCAGCGCGGCTGCCGTGAGGAGTTGAGGGCGGGTCTTTCTCGCCCACTGGATTTTCATATGCATGACATCTCCTGGGTCAGAAAACTCGGCCGACGTCCTGGCGGACGATGGTCTGCATGCTGTGTTCGGCGAGGGCGGCGATGGTCATGGAGGGGTTGCAGGCGCCGGTGGAGCCGGGGATGCGGGCGCCGTCGAGGACGTACAGGCCCTGGTGGCCGAGGACGCGGCCGGTGAGGTCGACGGCGTCGCCCATGGGAACGCCGCCCAGGGGGTGCCAGGTGGAGGCGGCGTTCGCGTTGGTGTCGATCATCATGCCGCCGCCCGCCGTGGCGATGGCCCGCATCCGGGTCGCGATCAGTGCCTGGAGCGCGGCGTCGGCGTCGGTGGGCCAGGTGAGCACGGCGTCGTCGGTCGTGGCGTCGTACGCCCAGGTGCCCGCGCCGTCGACGATGCCGAAGCCGACGACGGTCAGCGCGGTGACGCCGGGCTGCTGGATGGGTGAGCCGGCGTGGATGACGGTGAGCGGGATGGGGCTGGTGGGGTCGGTGCCGCCGATGCAGGCGGGGCCGCCCTGCTGGGTGCCGGCGTCCCCGGTGGGGTTGATCCAGGCCCAGATCCGGTCGCCGTTGTTGCCCCACTGGGTGCCGATGGCGTCCGGCAGGTCGGGGACGAGGTTCTTGGCGCGGGACTTGACGAGGAGTCGGGTGGTACCGGGCGAACCGGCGTTGAGGAACACCGCGTCCGCCGAGATCCGGATCCGTTCCTGGACAGTGCCGGCGGTGTCGATGCGGTCGACGGACAGCACCCAGCGCTTGTCCGCGCCGAGGGCGAGGTCACGGACGACGTGCAGGGGCGCCACCTCGACCAGGCCGGTGGACTCCGCCTGCGCGAGATAGGTGACGTCGATGGAGTGCTTGCCCCCGTTGTTGACGCCGAAGGCGATGTCGCTGGTGGTGTAGGTCGGCTCGTACTGGCCGGTCAACTCGCCCCGGGCGTAGCTCCAGTCGATGGGCAGCGGCACCTTGAACGGGATCAGGCCCGCCTTCGGTGCGGTCTCCTGGAACAGGCGGGAGGACGTGTAGGGGGCGGAGGCCAGCAGGTCGTACGGGATGGTGGAGATGCCCAGCATCCGGGCGACGGTGGGGTACGCCCACCGGTTGAGGTCGTCGTACAGGCCGGCCGCCACGGGGATGGACGTGGCGAAGTCGGCCTTCGTGGGCTGCAGGGTCATGCCGTGGTACATGAGCGAGCCGCCGCCGACCGCGGCCCCGACCATCGCGGTCATGCCGTTGCCGACGACGGGTTCGATGACGCCGGTGAAAGGCGTCCAGGTCTTGTCGACATCGCCGACGATGGCGTGGTCGGTCAGCCAGGCGGAGCGGTTGTCCATGTTCGCGAAGCGGCAGAAGGTGGTGGCGTTGGGGCCGGTGCGCCAGCGCAGACCCCGCTCCAGGACCAGGGTCGACACCCCGGCCTGGGCCAGTCGCAGCGCGGTCACGCCACCGCCGAAGCCGGTGCCCACGACGACGGCGCGTTCGCGCCGCTCCGTCACGGAGGGCGCGGCGGAGGACGTCACGGCGCGGGCCCGGCCCGCGCTCCGGCCAGACGAAGCCGGTGATCACCGCGTCGTTGACGTCGCCGCG